>CAYRFD010000008.1:17331-28304 GCA_964423475.1 uncultured Candidatus Saccharibacteria bacterium | reverse complement strand
TAACAGTAAAAGACCTAACCCTTACAAGCAACCTTACCATAGGCGGCCATATTATTACGGCAGGCAACACGCCAACCATCACCCCACAAGCAGCTGCTGGTCAAGGTGCCACAGCCACTATAGAGGGGAATGACATTAGCGGTACAATTACCATAACAACTGGCACAAACACCGCCACAGAGCAACTTGCCAACATTAGCTTTGCTAACCCATACAATAAAGCACCAAGAATTGTATTTAGCCCTGCAAGCAGAGAAAGCACCAAGGTAGGGGCCTATTACGACCCAACCCAAACAACCAACAGTGGATATAGCATTATGGTAGATCAGTTGCCACAGCCAAGTACAACCTACACATTTACCTACTTTATAACCCAATAGTAAGTGTCTTTCTTTATGGCCAAGGAACCAAAGCCGTTTTATTTCTATTTCAATATATTTATTCTAAAGACATTCTAACTTTACTTTTGCCACCAAAAGTAAATCAAAAGTGCTAGGCAGGCATTTTAGATGTGGCGTTGCTATAGCCTTAGAACAACTGCAAAAAGAACTCCTCTCTGGCTTAAAGCCAGTTCGTTCGGCCCAAAATGCCATTAATTAAATAAAGAACCATTTTGGGCTTTAGCTTTTTGCTTAACCGTTGCCCTAAAGCCATAACTACCCATATCAAAAAAGATGCCTAGAACCAAAACACAACTTTAGTTTATTGTTTATTATGTAATTCCACTGTGCTTTATGGGAGTCTGAGGGTATTTAACAGCTACCCTTATTAGTTAGCGTTAAACAAACAACTTGATTTGCAAAAAGTTAAGTCTGGGCCTCCTTAAACATAATAAAGCCCAGACCGACCAACGGGAGTTCTTTTTGCCGTTTGTTTGGCTTAACAAGCTAAGTAGTATAGGTAGTTGTTGCTACCCTTAGGGGCTTTGCTTCTTTGGCCACAGAAAAGAAGGAGATGTTTTTGGTGTCAAAAGTAATAGAGAAATGGTTTTTAATATAAATAGTTGTGCCTAAAGGTTATTGGGCTATTATAGGCTTTGCTTCTTTGGCCATGGAAAAGAAGAAGATGTTTATTGATTTACAAAATCGTATATAATTTTAGAAATATTAGCAAAATGAGTATTTGTTTCTTTAGAATCGTTACCAGGAATCATGGCACAAACTACATAATTACGCTTTGGAACATAAAATATGCCACAATCGCTTTGATTATTGTTAGAATTTGTACCAATTTTATGAGCAACTTTAATATTTTTATCTGTTACGCCGGCAACAAGCCTAGACTTAAAAGAAGAATTTGTTAATTGATCTAAGATTTTTTGAGAATCGTTAATATTGTTATAGCAAGAAAAGTACAAGCATTTAAGCAAAGAGCTGTAGCTTTTAGAATCTAAAGAAATAGAGCTGTCATCGTTAACAGTTAAATCAACATCTAAATAGTTTAAAGATGATTCATCTTTGGGCAATTTACCCTCTATTTGCGCACCAATAAGTTTTAGAGCAGTGTTGTCTGAATCTTTTAGCATTATATTTATGGCATCTTGTATGCTTATTTTGTAGCCAGCACCTTTTTTATATAGCTGGCCGTAATTTTCGTCTAACCATTCTGGCTGCAAGGTTACTACTTTTTGCAGATCTATTTTGCCAAGTTCGGCTGCCTTGTAAGCGTTCATTGCTACAGGTACTTTCATTAAAGAGGCGGCTACTAAATGTTCTTCTCCGGATATTCTTACTGAGGTGCCTGTAGGCAAGTATTCAAAATATAAGTTTCCGCCGGCTAGGTTATTGTTTGCAAAGTAATTGTTTAATTGGTTTCTTAAGACAGAAAAGTTTACTCTAATATCGTTTGGGTTTTCTATAAAAATACGCTTTGCTAAAAGATTGTACTGGTCTGATTTATTATTTAGTTCTGTAGTTTGTTTGTTGATGCCAAAAGAAACACCATTTTTTTTGCCAATACTGTATATGGCAAATGCAATAACTACACATAGTGTAATTCCCAAAACTATTAGTAGATACTTTTTCACTGTGTACATTATATTACATTATAGTAATTTAAACTAAACTATAGCCTTAGCAATTTGTTTGGTAAGTTATCCACAGGCTTAACAGATACAAAATGCGTGAATACTTTTTTTATACAAAACACTTGCAACATAAGCACAACAGGTTCATACTAATAAGTACAAACAAAAACACTTAAATGATTAACGCAACTACTATTTTCGCAGCTAGTAGTTGCGTTTTTCTTTTGTAGCTAATAAATATGCAATTTTTATTATTTTAACATAAAAATATTGACATTATAGCAAAAGCGTGTTACATTACATGCATGAGGGTGCTCTAACGCAAGTCATTGCGCAAAGGGTGCTTTTTTATTTAGGTAAGAGTAATAAAAGGGAGACAACACTATGGCTGGAACAGTCAAGGGCGGCAAAGCTGCTGCTGCAACAAATAAAGCAAAATATGGTAAAGACTTTTACGCCAAAATTGGTGCAAAAGGTGGCAAATTAGGCCGTACCGGTGGTTTTGCTGCTAACCGTAAACTAGCAAGCGAAGCTGGCCGCAAAGGTGGCTTAAAGAGCCGTCGTACTAAAATAGCAGCCTAAACTGCATATTTTAACTGCAAGCTTTACTAAAAAAGGGGCTAATCTGCGAGATAGCCCCTTTTTTGTTAATTAATAATACGGCGGTGAATGCGGCACAAGGGAGAATCAGACACCTTCCAGGTGGTTTTGCAGTTAAAGCAGCCATATAAGCCATCTTGGCGCTGTAAAGATACTGTTTGGCAGGTTGGGCAAGTGGCTCGCAAATGTAGCCAATCTCTGTAGCTATCTAGGCAGTCTTGTACGTGATCTTCATCTATCTTTATGTTAATTGAATTTGCTATAATTTTAGCTCTTTCCCAGGCGGCTACCTCCATTTGTAACAACTGAAAATCGTTATAATAAGTGGTATGGCCTAAATCTGCATGGGCTACCTCGTGTATTAAAGACCAAACTCCATCTGGCAAGGCAGCTTTTTTATAGTATGTTACTGTTTGATATTGCGGCGACCAAACAAATAGTTTACCACTTTTAAATTTAATGTCTGGGTAAAGATTTTGTAAAACAGGTAGTAGTTTAGGTATTGTTACCGGCTGCATAATATTGTTTTGCCAGCTCTGCGCATCCGTATATAACGGCTTCTTCTGGCGCTTGGGCCGCAACTACTTTTGGAACATCTACTAATTTTGGAGTTATTGTAGCAATATGCTTGTTTAAATAGCTTTGATATTTGTTAAAGTGGGTGCCAACACCGCCACCAATTATAACAACATCTGGTTCTAAAACAGTTGCTAGGTTTACTATGCCAATGGCAAACCATCTGGCAATATCGTTCCAGGCGGCCTTACTGTTAAGATCTGAGGCTCTTTTGCCGTATTGGGCTACAATTGCTTTTCCACTTTCTATTTGTTCCCACCTTAGCAATTGGCCATCGTGTTCAAACAACATGGCGCCGCCCTCTGAATCTGCAAAGTCTGGGTCTATAACGCCATCTTTTATTATACCGGTGCCAATGCCGGTGCTAATGGTTATGTAAAGCGCAATATGTGGCAATGGTTTAATACGATTTGCCTCTGAAAGCCCAGCTAGGTTGGCATCGTTATCTATAAGTACAGTTTTGCCTGTAATTTTATGCAAGTCTTCTTTAAGAGGCACGTTTTGCCAGGGCAGGTTACCAAACCTAATTACAGACCCATCTTTACGATTAATTTTGCCCGGAGCGGCCACAACTAACAGAGAATAATCTGTTGTAATTGTTGCAATAACAGCAGCTAATTCTTTTTTAAATTTATCGTAACTTTGGGGGGTAGGAAACTTGTGTTCAGAAACAGGTTTACCGTTATTGTCGCAGGGGGCTACTAGTGTTTTTGTGCCGCCAATGTCTATAGCTAAAATCATATATAAATTGTAGCACAAAATATTTGTTATAAATTAGTAGATTGTTAAGTTAATAAAGTTTTATATCTGTTGCACTTGCGGTGGTAATGCGTTATACTGTGTTTAATCTGTAAGTTATCTTGGTAGCATAATCTCCTTAACGTCCGGGTGATTAGTGCCAAACATGACTCAGAAATATATCAAATAAGGAGTAAATATATGTCAACTAAAGTAACGATGGACGATCTGTTAGAACAGTTTGATGCTGTTCCGTTAAAACCCGGTGATGTTGTAGAAGCTACAGTTACCAAAATTAAAAAACATGAAATTTGGATGGATTTAGGCCCTCACGGTATAGGTGTGGTACTAAGGCGAGAGATTGGTGGCCAAAAATTAGATGTTGGCCAAGTGGTTAGCGCTAGTGTTGTAGACCCAGAAATGGACGAAGGCTACGCACTATTAAGCTTAAGAAAAGCCGTTAAAGACAGAGGCTGGGACGAACTAGCTCGAGTATCAGAATCTCAAGAGGTAATAGAGGTTATAGCTTATGACGCCAACAGGGGTGGTTTGCTAATAGAACTAGAAGGTATAAGAGGCTTTATGCCAGTTAGCCAACTAAGTGCTGATCATTACCCACGTGTTACAGGTGCAGATAAAGACGAAATTTTGCAAAAGCTAAACTCGCTTATTAACAAGCCACTGCGTGTACGTATATTAGATGCCAGCCGCAAAGATAATAAACTTATCTTTAGCGAAAAGGCAGCCATTAAAGACGACATGCAAGCACGTTTTGCCGAGCTTAACGTTGGTGATGTGGTTGAGGGCACAGTTACAGGAGTAATAGATTTTGGTGCTTTTATAAACGTAGATGGTATAGAGGGGCTTGTTCATATTTCTGAGATATCTTGGGAACGCGTAGAAGACCCTAAAAAATACGTTAAAAATGGCGAAAGAATTAAAGCTAAAGTTATTGCAGCCGATAAAGACCGCTTAAGCTTAAGTATTAAGCAGTTAACAGAAGACCCATGGATGCAAGATGTAGAAAAGTTTAAAAAAGGCCAAACCGTTGAAGGAACAATTACCCGTATAACGCCATTTGGTGCCTTTGTACAGCTTACACCAGCCGTAGAGGCCTTAGTACACGTATCGGAAATTGCGGCCAGCCAAGACGACGCCGTAGACCCAGAAAAGATATTTAACCTAAACGAAAAAAAGCAATTTAAGGTTTTAGAGATTAACAAAGAAGCCCGCAAAATTGCCCTAAGTCTTAAGAGTTAAATAATAGTAAACTGTTTGTTTTTGAGCGGGTATTACGTTTGTTGCAACCAAGCAAAAAGTAGCCCGCCAAAAACAACAATAAAATAAGGAGCTTATCGGATGGCACGAACAATAGAGATAGACGAGCACATTACAGTTGGCGCGCTGGCCGATAAGCTTACTTTACCGGCAAGTAAACTAATATTAGAGTTATTTAAAAATGGCATAATGGTAACAATAAACGAAACCATAGATGCCGATACAGCCAATATAATTAAAGACGAGCTTGGCCTAGATATAGAACTTGTTGTTAAAAAAACAGATCTTGTTGCTGATACTTTGGCAACAAGGGTACGTAATGTTTCTGCTAATGCATCTCAGCGCCCACCGGTTGTAGCTGTGATGGGCCACGTAGACCACGGTAAAACCAGCCTATTAGATGTAATTAGAAGTAGCAGTGTTGTAGATAAAGAGGCCGGGGGAATTACTCAACACATATCTGCGTATCAGGTTGTTCATAAAGATAGAAAAATTACCTTTTTAGACACACCTGGGCACGAGGCTTTTGCCGCCTTGCGTGAACACGGTGCTAGGCTTACAGATGTAGCAATAATTGTGATTGCAGCCGATGACGGTATTAAGCCACAAACCCTAGAGGCCATTAGGTTTGCACGAAAAGCTGGCGTACACATGGTTGTTGCTGTTACAAAAATAGATAAACCAGCCGCCAATATAGAGCTTGTTAAACAACAATTAGCCGAACAAGAGATGTTACCAGAAGATTGGGGTGGCGATACAATAATTGTGCCTGTTTCTTCTAAAACTAAAGAAGGTTTAGACAAGTTGCTAGATATGGTGTTACTAGTGGCCGATATAGAAGAACTAAAAGCAGATTACGATGTACCGGCAGAAGGTTTAATTATAGAATCTCATATGGAACACGGTAAGGGGCCCATTGCAGTAGCATTGGTAGAACAGGGTGTTTTAAACGTTGGAGATTTTATGGTTGCAGGAGACACGTACGCAAAGGTACGAATTTTACAATCTACAACATCTACAACGCCAGTAAAAACTGCCTCTCCATCTGCACCAGTGGTAGTAACTGGTTTTAAGGCCTTACCAGAGTTTGGAGAAAGCTTTACTGTTGTAAAAAATGAAAAGCTAGCACGAACATTATCTAGCCAATATGGCATTGATCATAAAAATAGCATGGGTAGCTCTGCTATGTCGAGCAAAGAACTTATTCGATTAATTAACCAAAAAACCCAACAACAAGAGTTTAATATTGTTGTAAAAGCAGATGTGCAAGGGTCTCTTACATCTGTTATAGATACATTAAAGACATTAGACACAGATGAAGTATCTGTTAGAATTGTTGGCTCTAGCGTGGGTTCGGTAACAGAAAACGATGTAAGAATGGCATCAACTACTAAGGCTGTTATATACGGTTTTGATGTTTCTATGCCTCAAAACGTAAAACAAATAACCATGCGCGAAAACGTAAGTGTTAGATTGTATAAAGTTATTTACGAGCTAATAGATGACGCTCGTAAAGAGATGAGTAATTTATTACTGCCAGAAGAAATTGTTACTCAGCAAGGTAGTTTGGTTGTAAAAGCCGTATTTAAAACATCTAAAAACGAACTAATTTGTGGTGGAGAAGTTAGCAAAGGCCAATTAGTTATACCAAGTTTGGCTACAATATACAGAAAAGATAAGGTGATTGCTGCAGATTTGCCCGTGGTTATGCTTAAGCATGGGCCTACAGAAACAAAACAGGTGCCTCTTGGCCAACTTTGTGGAATAAGCCTAGAAACAACCTCTCGTTTAGAAATAGAAGAGGGCGATAGAATAGATCTTTACACCTCTGAAATACACGAACGTTCATTATAATTTATATCTTGATATTAAAAAATTAATGCTATAATAGTACCATTACCATTAACGGTTAAAGGATCAAATATGAAGATAGACAACGATTTATTAGCAGAGCTAGGCCTAGCTGCATTATCAGAAGACGAAAAAAAGGCCTTAATAGAGCAAATAATAGAAACACTAGAGATGCGCGTGGGAACAGTACTAGCTAGTGGCCTTACAGATGCTCAATTGCAAGAATTTGAAGGCTTTATGAACGCAAATGATCAGGCTGGTGCTTTAAAATGGCTAGAAACCAATGCACCTAACTATAAGCAAGTAGTTAAAGATGAGTTAGAAAAGCTAAAAGGAGAAGTTAAAACCAATGCACCGCAAATTTTAGCTGCTTCTGCATCGCAACAAGGTCAGGTTGGTCAGGGCCAACAGCAACCACCTGCGGCTGCTTAATTTTATTGTTTGTTTAGCAAATGAGCGTAACCGTTACAAAATGCGGCAGCGCTCATTTCTTTTTTACCAGAAGGTTTTATTTGTTCAATTTTAAGGCTACCGCCGTTACATCCGTAAAGTAACTGGCCGTCTTTAAGCGTTAAAATGCCTTTAATAGTGGGTATTTTGCTAGTACTGGCTTTTGTAACGGTAAGCCACGTGCCATGCACCTCTAAACGGCTCCCCGGCCAACCCAAGTATGCTCTAACTTCTTTTTCTAGGCCATCTGCGGTTTTTTGGGGGTTAATTATGCCATCTTGTTTAGATATTTTGTTATCGTACGATGCTAAGCTTTCTATTTGTTTAGTAGGCAGTAGCGTACCATCAATAAGTTTAGGAATAGCAGACAGTAAAAGTTGGCTGCCTAAAGATAATAAAGATTCTGCAATTTGCTTTTTAGATTCTGAACCGTTTAAAGGTAGTTCTTTTTGGGCTATAATTGGCCCGGCGTCCATTTTTGCAGATAGGCTCATTACAGAAACACCAGTATTTTTACTGTTTTGTAAAATTACACTTTCTATTGGAGTAGGGCCCCTGTGTAGAGGCAATAAAGATGGGTGGATGTTTACAATGCCAAATTTGAACATATCTATTACGTTTTGAGGAATAATTTTGCCATAAGCTACCAACACCCCTATATCAGGATTGTTTTGTTGTATAAATAACAATAAATCTTGATTGCTAGGGTTAACAATTACCGAAACATTATTTTGTTCGGCTACAGTAATGTTATCTGTTATTTTTTTGTTTCTTCTATTATTTGTTGCATTATGTACAACATTAGCTTGTACACTATAGTTAGCATCTATTAAAGATTTAATAGTAATGGCAGAACTTGATATGCCGGTGGCAATCTGTTCATTACCAAAGAATAGTACTGTTGGCAATTTCTTGTTCATAGTTTAAAGGTGTTAATTGGCCATCGTTGTCTAGATGGTAAAATGCTTTTGGTGAATCTTTTATGTGATCTATAAATACTTTACCGTTAGTGTGGTCTACCTCGTGCTGCAAGACTCTGGCAATAAAACCATCTGCACTAAGACGGGTTTCTTTGCCATTTATATCTGTAGCCTTAACTCTTACTTTATTGTAACGGGGTACTTTACCGTAAATATCTTTAATACTTAAACAGCCTTCGTAATCTTCTACTATATCGCCCTCGTATTTTGTAATTACAGGGTTAATTAAAATTGTAAAATTTTTATTGTTTTTATCTTCAAAATCTTCTCTTATTATAATTATTCTTAGTTTAAGATCTATTTGTATAGCGGCAAGGGCTATTCCTAGTTCGTGATTTCGGCTTGCCTCCCAGTCTAGGGTGGCTGCAACCATTTGGTTTATATAACCGTGCGTTTGCTGTGTTATTACACCAACTTTTTGCGATCGTTGCCTTAGGTGGGGGTTTGGTAGGGTTATGATGGTATCTTTAGGTGTTTTAGACATAATAATTAGTATAACAGAGGTATTTAAAGAGTGCTAGTGGCATCCATATCTACAGACCAATCTGTAGAGAGTTGCCTTAGCGCGGTTAATAGCTGCTGCCTATGTGGTGATTTTGCAATAATTTGCCAAGTAACGTAGCCATTTTTGGTTGCATAAAAACTGGGTGATGGCCCAAGTGTAATGATATGTTTTTGTTGTAACACTTGCAACGCTTTTTGCGAAGCTTTTTGCGCACTTGCAGAAGTTTTTTTGGTTATTTTTAACAGAGATAAATAGCAAAATGGTGGGTAGTTATATTGCTTTCTTTTAGAGGTTTCGTATTTGTAAAAATTTGGCCAATCTCTTGCTAGAGCAGATTTAATTACAGGGTGTTCTGGTAATCTTGTTTGAATAATAAATTTATTATCTGCACTATGCCCGCGCCCAACCCGGCCGCTTACCTGATATAGTTGCTGAAAAGCCCTTTCTTCTGCATGATAATCTGGCAACTGTAGGGTAGTATCGGCATTTAATATGCCAACCAAACCTAAATATGGCAGGTCTAGGCCCTTGGTTATTAACTGAGTGCCAACAATTATATCTATATTACCTTGCTTTATTTCGTTTATGCGTTGGGCTAACATTTCTTGCTTGGTGCTGTCTATATCAAATCTTGCTATTTTGGCGCTTGGGAACATCTTGGCTAGGTCTCTTTCTACGGCTTTTGTGCCGGGGCTTGTGTAAAGCAAATTGGTGCTACCACAGTTGTAACAGCTTGGTTGGGCAAGCTCGCTATAATTGCACTGATGGCACAATAGTTTGTTTGTATTATGGTGGTAGGTTAAGGCAAGATTACAACTTGGGCATTCTTTAACTGCGCCGCAGCTTGCGCATTGTACAATTCGGGCCGTGCCCCTTTTGTTTAAGAACAATAAGCTTTGTTTGTTAGCCTGAATAGTTTGTGTAAGTGCTTTTAAAAGTGGCTCAGAGAAAAGTTGGTTAGATGACAGGTTATCTTTATTTGTCATATCTATTATTTGGCCATTTGCTGGAGTGTTTTTTAGGGGCATTTGCTGCATGCGTAAAATTGGTACTTTTTTTGCTACAGCATGTACGTAATCTGTTACGTTTGGTGTGGCAGAACTTTGTATAAAACGTGCTTTATGAATATTGGCCAGTTTGGCTGCTACGTAAAGCCCATGGTATTTTGGTGACTGCATATTATCAAACGAGCTATCGTGTGACTCGTCTATTACTATTAAACCAAGATTTTTAAATGGCAAGAATAGGCTAGAGCGAGGTCCAAGATATACTGCCGGTGTGTTGCTTGCGTAGGCTTGCATCCATACTTTTTTTCTGGCTGCTGGTGTCATTTGTGAATGAGTAGTAAACAGCGGGGCATTGCAGTTTTGCTTTATAGATACTTCTAGTTGCGGGGTTAGGCCAATCTCTGGGGTTAATATGAGTACAGACTGGTTGTTGTTTAGTATTTTTTGAGCTTCTCTTAAAAACACCAGGGTTTTACCGGTGCCTGTATCGCCGTGTAATAAAACATGATAAGACTCTTGAATCTTATTAAAAGCTGTTTGCTGATCTTTGGTAAAAGTTAATTTTGCCAATTGTGGCTGTTCTGCGGTGTCTGGTTTTATTGTTTTGCGGGCGTTAACAGATATGTTTGGCGGTATAAATAGTTGGGCTAGCTCTCCGTATTGATATGGATAATACTGTTCTAGCCAATGAAGTAGCAAAATACTTGTAGTGGGGAGCGTAAAAGCAGTTACTTCTACCACTGGTTTAACTGCAAAAGTAGGTTTTTTTACTGTGCTACAAACAATACCGTATGCTTGTTTTTTACCATACATAACCGCCACAATTTGCCCAACATTAAGGGGTTTGTTGCTACTATATGTAAAATATTGGTGATTGGTGTGTTGCCCGGCTACAGATATCTCTACGTAAGTCATATATACAAATAATACGCTAAAATTAATTTTATGTTTTACAAATGCTA
>CAYRFD010000008.1:0-17231 GCA_964423475.1 uncultured Candidatus Saccharibacteria bacterium | reverse complement strand
TAAGTCATATATACAAATAATACGCTAAAATTAATTTTATGTTTTACAAATGCTATTTAAGTAGCTATAATTATTGTTGTTCTATAAACAATGGATAAATAAATATATGTTAGATGTTTTTATAACTTCAAGAGTAAGACGCAAAATAATTGTGGTATATGCAAAGTTTCCAGATTTTAAAACTCATGTACGTGGGCTTGCAAAATTAATTAAAGAAGACGCTGGTAATATCCAGCGTGAGCTAAAGCGTTTAGAAAAGGTTGGTTTTTTAACAAGCGAAAAGCAAGGTAATACTAAGATATATTCTACCAACAAGAATTTTCCTATATTTAAAGAGTTACAGGGTATAGTTTTAAAGAGCCAAAGGCCATCGCAACAAAGAAACCCAATGTCGCCGCCACTCCATAGGCCATAAAAAGTAAATTACCCTTGTAAAAAGTTTTTAAATAGCGTAACATAAAATTTGTATGATATCAGTTTTTAAGAAAGACACCAGAGAGTCAGTAGAAGGGCTTATTCGTCGTTTTAACAGAAAAGTGCAACAGGCTGGCACACTTGCCACCGTTAAACAGTTGCAGTATTTTGAAAAACCAATTAGTAAGCGAGATCGCCGAACAAAGGCAATAATTAGAAACGAACGAAAAGCTCAAAAGGCTAAAAGAGCTAAATTAGGTCTTAGATAATGATAGAGCGCGTACAGAACGATCTGAAAAGCGCGTTGAAATCAGGAGATAAGCAAGCTACCTCTACGCTAAGGATGCTACTTAGTAGTCTTAAGAATGCCAAAATAGCAAATGCAAACAGCCTAACAGATGAACAGGCCGTAAGTGTTGTTAAAAAAGAGATTAAAAGGCGCATAGAGGCTCGTGACATGTATGCTAATAATGATCGCCCAGAACAGGCAGCACAAGAAGAATACGAACGCCAATTATTAAGCCAATATGCACCGGCTCAACTTACACAAGAACAAGTAGATGATTTGATTATAAGTGTTGCAAAAACAACAACAGATACTAATTTTGGGTCTATTATGCCCAAGGTAATGCAAACTGCTAAGGGTAATGCAGATGGTAAAATGGTTGCAGATAGATTAAAAAATTATTTATCTAAAGGAGAATAGTTAAATGATCTTAGTTTTTGGAGTTGCTGGGTCTGGTAAAAGTACTCAAAGCCAATTATTAGTAGATAAAACAGGCCGAACATGGATATCTATGGGCCAGTTATTTAGAGATAAAATGGCTAAAGAAATGGCAGAATATATAAAAACAGGTAAATTAGTAAGCGACGAAGTTACAATGGGCTTACTAGAACAAGAGCTTAAAGAGCAATTGCCAGATCATAAAATTATTTTAGATGGGTTTCCTAGGCGCGTTGGCCAAGCAAAATGGTTAATAAAAAATTTGCCATTATTGGGTGATAGTATTGAGGCAGCCGTTCACCTAGTTGCCAAAGAGCAAACCGTTAAAGACAGAATGATAGCCAGGGGCAGAAGCGACGATAGCGTTCAGGCCATTACAAAACGGTTTGAAGAATTTAGAAACGAGGTTGAACCTACGCTAAAGTATATAGCCGATCAAGACATCCCTGTGCTAGAGATAGACGGCGAACAGTTGCCAGAAGAAATACATAAACACATATATAACACGCTTGTTAACATTGGCGTTAAGTTGTGATTACCAAAGTTAAAACTGCTACAGAATTAGATGCTCAGCGCGAAAGTGGCCGCATGCTAGCCACAGTATTAGATTTGGTTAAAAATAATATTGTTGTAGATATTACAACAAAAGAGTTAGCTAATATGGCTGCTAAAGAGTTAAAGGCCCTAGGTGGAAAACCAACATTTTTGGGTTATGGTGGGTTTCCGGATGTTATTTGTATATCTGTTAATAGCCAAGTTGTTCATGGTATACCCGGTAAATACGCACTGCAGGCAGGAGACATTGTTAGCTATGACTTTGGTGTTACCTATAAAGGAATGATAACAGACGCTGCACGTAGTAGCATTGTAGACGGTGCAAAACCTGTTAAGAGTAATATTAAGCTTGTAAATGGCACAGAGCAAGCTTTGCAAGCTGGTATACAGCAACTTAAAAATGGTGTTAGGGTTGGAACGATTTCTGCGGCCGTACAGGCAGAAATGGAACATTTTGGTTTTGGAATTGTAAAAGATTTGGTTGGGCATGGCACTGGGCATCAGTTGCACGAAGACCCAAATATCCCAAACTATGGCAGAGCTAATACTGGCATGAAGCTTTTAAGTGGCATGACAATAGCAATAGAACCTATGTCTACATTGGGCGCAGATGCTGTTTATACCGCACCAGATGGCTGGACGGTGCTTACTAAAGATGGTAGCTTATCTGCTCATTTTGAAGATACGGTTTTAATTACAGATGATGGCTCCGAAGTTTTAACTAGAATTTAAGTATTAAATAAACATAAAATTTGCTTTTGATAGATTTTTTGGGTTGCTCATAATGCAGCACTAGCGTTATACTTACAAGTATGCAAAAGCAGCCGTACTTTATTGGCTTAGATATTGGTACCTCTAAAGTAAGATGTGCCATAGGTATGCCAGAAACAAACAACCCAGATGTAAGCATTGCTGTAATTGGTGTTGGATCTGCCGAAAACGAGGGAATGCGAAAAGGTTATATTGCTCACCCAGACGACGTAGCTAAAGCAATTACAGAGGCAGTTGGTGCCGCCGAAAGAATGGCAGGCGTTAGAGTAAATTCTGCAACTATAAATATGAATGGCGCTAGTGTGCAGTCTCAATCTTCTACCGGTATGATATCTACCAATAGCCAAGATAGAATAATTACAGATTCTGATAGAGAGCGTGTAGAAGAGCAAGCAACAGTAATAAACATGCCTCAAAACCGCGAGATTGTGCAAGTATTTGCTAAGAATTATAGAGTAGATGGCCAAGACAATATAAAAGATCCGGTTGGTATGCAAGGTGTTAGGCTAGAGGTAGATACCCTAGTGGTAACTGCTGGCGTTCAAACAATTAGAGCAGTAGAACAAGCTCTGTCTGATGCCCAAATTGGTATTATGGGAAGAACGGTTTCTTCTGTGGCTGCAAGCGAGGTTATTTTAACGCGCAAACAAAGAGAATCTGGTACGGCTATTGTAGATATTGGGGCTGGAACTACAAATATTGCAATTGTAGAAGATGGCGAAATTTATGCAGTGGCAGTATTACCTATTGGTGGCCAAAACGTTACAAATGATTTAGCAATTGGTCTTAAAACAGATTTAGAGGTAGCAGAAAAGGTAAAAGTTGCATATGGTTCGCTTGATCCGGCGTCTGCTGTATCGCGTAAGGTTAAGGTAACGCACGAAAAATCTGAATATATCTTTGATACTGCTCGTATTTACGATATTTTGGTGCCTCGTTTTGAAGAACTGCTAGAAGAAATAGATAAAGTTTTTGCAAAAGTAAAAAAATCTAAGCGTTTACCGGGGGGAGTTGTTTTTGTTGGCGGGGTTGCTAAAACACCAGGGTTAGCAAAATTTGCGCAAGTGCCACTAGAATTGCATACTCGTATTGGGGCTTTGCAGCATATTGGTGGTGTGGCAGATAACGTTAACGATAGCGAATACGCAAGTGTAATTGGGTTAATGATGCTAGATGGTATCTTGGGGCTAGAGGCATCTCCAACAAGTTCACAAAAAGTACTCGGAGCAAATGGCCTGTTCACAAAAATTAAAAACACGCTTTTTAAGTAATTTTGGTTGTTCATAATTATGGTAGGCGGGGTTTTTTATAAAACAGTGCTTGAATACAATTTGTGTGACAAGTACAATAGTACTAACACTGCGTAATTATCTTGAAAGGATATAACATAATACTATGCCACAAGTAACTCCAGAAATAGAAACATTTGCCCGAATAAAGGTAGCAGGTGTTGGTGGCGCCGGTGGCGCTGCTATTAATAGAATGATAGAGGCGGGTGTAAAGGGTGTTGAATTTATTGCAATTAACACCGATGCTCAAGCAATCCATCATTCTAAAGCTCCAACAAAACTACATATAGGTGGAGACACCACAAAGGGTTTAGGGGCGGGGGCAGATCCTCAGGTTGGCGAACAAGCCGCCAATGTATCTAAAGATGATATTAAAAAAGTATTAGAGGGTGCAGATATGGTGTTTGTTACTATTGGTGCTGGTGGCGGTACCGGTAGTGGAGCAGGCCATGTGGTAGCCAAAATTGCCAAAGAACAAGGCGCCTTAGTGGTTGGTTTTGCAACTAGGCCATTTGCTTTTGAGGGCGAAAAGCGCCGTCGTAACGCAGAATATGCTATTTCGCAATTGCGCGATAACGTAGATACACTTATAACTGTTCCTAATGATAGGTTATTACAAACAATAGATAGAAAAACTCCTTTATTAGATGCTTTTAAAGTTGCAGATGATGTATTACGCCAAGGTGTGCAAGGTATATCAGATTTAATTACGGTGCACGGTTTAATAAACTTAGACTTTGCCGACGTTAAGGCCGTAATGAGCAATGCGGGATCTGCTCTTATGGGCATTGGGCGAGCTAGTGGTGATGATAGAGCCGTTGAGGCCGCTCACCAGGCCATAGAATCGCCTTTATTAGAAGTATCAATAGATGGAGCCAGGGGCATACTATTTAACGTTATAGGCGGCTTAGACATGTCTATGCACGAAATTAATGCCGCTGCCGAAACAATTACAGGTGCAGTAGACCCAGATGCTAACATTATTTTTGGTGCTACTATAGACCCAGAACTAGAGAACGAAGTTATTATTACTGTTGTTGCCACTGGGTTTGAAGCCTCTTATTTTGCTAACAGGTCTAGGGTGCGCGAAACAAATGGCCCAGAGCCAACGCCAGTTTCAACTACTAGTGATGTAGATACAGAAAAAGATGATGAAGAATCTTTGCAAGCTCAATCATCTAACCAAGATGAAGACACAAAATCAGATACCAGTAGCCAAGAAACACAATCTGCAGACCAGAATAAAGAAGATAAAACAGATGATAGCGCTAAGCGCCTAGAGACTGTTACAGATACAAAAACCATGACAGACGATGACATTAAAGATATTAACCTAAATGACGATAACGACCAGCACGATACTGCTAGTGATTTTGGAGACGACAAGCCAGTGCCAAATATTTGGACATTTGATGCCGATCAAAAAACCGATGAAGATTTTGATAAACCATCTTTTTTGCGCCGTTTTACTCGCCGTAAAAAATCTTCAGATAATAAAGAATCAGAAGAAGATAAAGATAAGTAGCCGTATGCGGGTGTGTAATAAATTACCACAAAAAAGACTTGAAAACGCTATATAATGGGTCTATTATAGGGTACATACACACCATATATGGTGATTGTACATTAAAGCTAAAAAACGGTTAGGAAGAAACGTGAAGTGTTATACATGTAATTTTGCGGATACAAAAGTAATAGAATCAAGAGAAGTACCAGACGGCGACGCCATAAGACGTAGGCGAAAATGCTCTAAGTGTGGTGCTAGATTTACTACTTATGAACGCCGTGAGCGGCCGCAACTTATTGTTATAAAGCACGATAATTCGCGTGAGTTGTTTGATAGAGCCAAGTTGCTTGGTGGTTTGCACCGAGCCTGCGAAAAAACATCTGTTACTAACATGCAGCTAGAGGCGGTTGTATCTAGAATAGAAAATCAACTGCTAGATCAGGGCGAGCCAGAGGTTTCGTCTCATGATGTTGGCCAGCTAGTTATGAAAGAGCTTGCCGAGCTATCAGAAGTTGCATATGTAAGGTTTGCAAGTGTTTATAGGCGGTTTGAGGATATTACGGGCTTTGAGGCCGAACTTGCTCAAATTAGAAAAAACAAGCAACAAGAAGATCAAACAAAATCTTAACATAACCGTTGGTTTGTTTTGCAGCGTAGTGTACGGCGTATTTAGCGCAGTAATCTATGGTACAAAGCACGCTAAAGACATAACACCAAAGTAATCTTAGCACTGGGGAGGGCTAAAACTACACCGTTATGGCGAGCTTTAACAAACATATCAAATAACAATAAGTGAGGGTAAAAAAATGGGAAAAACAGCAACCTTAGGGTTAGGGCGGTATTTTACGCGCTCTGGTCAAAAAGCTTACGATAGCATAGAGTGGACAAAATACGATTCAGAAATAAGTAACCCAATGACGGGCGAAGTTGTTTTTGAACAACGTGGGGTTGAGTTTCCTACAGATTGGTCTCTTAACGCTGTAAATATTGTGGCCCAAAAATATTTTGCCGGCACACCTGGTAAAGAGGGCAGAGAAGCTAGTTTTAAAACATTAATTAACAGAATTGTAGATACTATTACTCGTGCTGGCAAGCAGGGTGATTATTTTATTAACGATAAAGAGGCAGAGGCTTTTAAAGAAGAGCTTAAATATATTTTAGCTACTCAGCGAGCAGCGTTTAATTCACCAGTTTGGTTTAATATTGGTGTGCCAACTAGGGCACAACAAGCTAGTGCATGTTTTATTTTAGGTATAGAAGACACAATGCCTGCTATATTAAACTGGTACGTAGAAGAAGGCATGATTTTTAAGGGTGGTTCTGGTTCTGGTATTAATCTTTCTAAAATTAGATCTAGCCAAGAACGTTTAAGTGCAAGTGGCGGTAAAGCTAGTGGCCCAGTAAGCTTTATGCGTGGTGCAGACGCTAGTGCGGGCACTATAAAGAGTGGTGGTAAAACCAGGCGTGCCGCTAAAATGGTTATATTAAATATTGATCATCCAGATATAGAAGAGTTTATTTGGTGCAAAGCTCACGAAGAAAAAAAGGCTCAAGCATTGCTAGAAGCAGGTTTTGATATGAGCTTTGATGGTAAAGATAGCTTTAGCGTTCAATACCAAAATGCTAATAATTCTGTTAGAGTTACAGATGACTTTATGCAAGCCGTAGAAGACGACGCAGATTGGGATCTTAAGGCAGTTAGTGATGGTTCTACTGTAAAAACAGTTAAAGCCCGTGATTTAATGCGCCAATTTGCGCAAGCAACATGGGAATGTGCAGACCCAGGAATGCAGTTTGATACCACAATTAACAAATGGCATACATCGCCAAATGCCGGTAGAATTAACGGTTCTAACCCCTGTAGTGAATATATGCATTTAGACAATTCTGCTTGTAACTTGGCAAGTATTAATTTACTAAAATATCTTAAAGATGATAATACTTTTGATATTGAGGCCTTTAAGCACACTGTAGAAACTGTGTTTACGGCTCAGGAAATATTGGTTGGGTATTCTAGTTATCCTACAGAATCTATTGGTAAAAATGCACGCGCTTACCGTGAGCTAGGCATGGGTTACGCAAACTTAGGCGCAATGTTAATGGCTCAGGGCTTGCCATATGATTCTGATGAGGGTAGAGCACAGGCTGCGGCTATTACGGCGCTAATGACGGGCTATTCTTACGCTACAAGCGCAAAGATTGCCGAACGTGTTGGGCCATTTGCCGGTTTTAGAAAAGACAGTGATGCCATGATAAATGTTTTAAAGATGCACCGTAAAGAGGTAGATTTAATTAACGCCCGCCTAGTTGCAGAAGACCTATTAAGCAGCGCTGCAGAGGCTTGGGACGAAGCCATAGAGCTTGGGAAAATACATGGTGTACGTAACAGCCAAGCTACAGTTTTGGCGCCAACCGGTACAATTGGTTTAATGATGGATTGTGATACAACCGGTATAGAGCCAGATCTTGGCTTGGTAAAGCATAAAAAACTAGTTGGTGGTGGCACAATGAGCATAGTTAACCGTACCGTACCCCGTGCGTTAAGAGAACTTGGTTATACAAAAGCTCAAACCGATGCTATTGTAGAATATCTTGATATAGAAAAAACCATTATTGGGGCACCAGAACTTAAAGATGAGCATTTAGCAGTTTTTGCTTGTTCGATGGGTGATAATACAATTCATTATAGCGGTCACGTTAAGATGATGGCAGCTGTGCAGCCATTTTTGTCTGGAGCAATTAGTAAAACAGTTAATTTGCCAGAAGATGCCTCTGTAGAAGACATTGAACAGCTTCATATAGATGCCTGGAAAATGGGCGTAAAAGCTATTGCCGTTTATAGAGACAATTGTAAGGTTGCACAGCCACTTTCTACTGCCAAAAAAGAAGGCGAGCAAGAAGATTCTAAGCAATCTGCGCAAGCCGCACCAGACTCTTTTATAGTAAAAGGTGCCGTAAGAAGGGCTTTGCCAAGAGTACGCAATAGCAAAACCTATAAATTTAGAGTAGCAGATGCAAAAGGTTACTTTACAGTAGGCGAATACGAAGACGGTAAGCCTGGGGAGCTATTTGTTCAGCTTACAAAACACGGCTCTACTTTATCTGGCTTGCTTGATTCTTTTGCAATTGCCGTTAGTCATGGTTTGCAGTATGGTGTACCACTAAAAAGCTATGTTAAAACTATGATGAACCGTACTTTTGCGCCATCTGGTATTACAGACGATAAGCAAATTCGTACGGCCAGTTCTATAACAGATTACATTTTTAGGCGCCTTGGGCACGATTATTTATCTTTTGACGATAAAATAGAACTTGGGCTTGCCAGCATAGATGACGTACCACCACAAAGCCAAACCTTACCGCTAGAAGATCCAGCTCCTAAAATGCAGTCTAAAGAAGTATCAGAGCCAGCTAATATGGCATCAGACGTTACATCTGTTAATGCTAGCCCAGAACCTGCAAAAAAGCATAAGGGGCTTGCGCAAAATAGTGCTGCACCGTTATGCTATAGTTGTGGTAACCAAACACAAAGGTCTGGTAGCTGTTACGTTTGTACGGCTTGCGGGTCTACCACCGGTTGTAGCTAAAAAAAGGAAAATTTATGAAAGTAGCGGTTTTATATCAAAGTAATTCAGAAGACGAACGTGCTGTGCACGAGTTTGTAGAAGAATATCGTCGGCGCACAGGGCGCTCGTTAGAAATGCAAGATGTAAACACCAGAGATGGAGCCTCTACGGCAACCTTATACGATATCGTAAGGTATCCAGCAGTTTTGGTTATGGGCCCAGACGGGAGCCTTGTTCAAAACTGGCAGGGAGATAGTTTACCTCTTATGAACGAGGTTATGTACTATCACAATAGTATGCCTGCTTGAAAACTAAGTGTTAAATAGGTTATAGTTAACTTTAGTATTAAGAGATACATTTTTACCATAAGGTAAAATTAGTGGCAATCAACCACAAACGTACCAGAAAGAAACGGCTTTTAAGCCATAGTAGACTCTGGCGCAAGACGCTCGCGTTAGCAGCAGTAAATAAGCGACCACCGGTAAGCTGGATGGTACCCCCCTGGTAACTGGGGTCCAGCAATAACGAGTGGTCTTTTATTTGGCAAAATGCCAGAAAGGTAACAGCAATGAAGTACAAAAAAGGCACAAGACGTAAAGCAATAGATTACGAGAAAGACTTGTTGGGGTTATGGAAAGAAAACAAAACTTTCGAAAAATCTGTTAGCCAACGGCCATTAAGTGATGCATATGTATTTTACGATGGGCCACCATTTATAACTGGTGTGCCTCATTTGGGTACGTTACTAAGTTCCATTGTTAAAGATGCTGTTCCGCGTTATCAAACAATGCAAGGCAGGCGTGTAGAGCGTGTATGGGGTTGGGATTGTCATGGTTTACCAGCAGAGGTTTACACAGAAAAAAAGTTAGGTATAACCAAAAAAGAAGAAGTTTACGACTATGGCTTAGAAAAATATATTGTTGCCTGTAGAGACAACATGGTGCAAACCGGTAATTTATGGGAATCTACAATAGATAGAATAGGCCGTTGGGTAGATTTTAAGGGTGCCTACAAAACAATGGATAAAGAGTACATGGAAAGTGTTTGGTGGGCCTTTAAAGAGCTATATAGTAAAGGTAAAATTTACGAAGGCGAAAAGGTGCTTATGTATTGCACAAACGATGCCACACCCCTTTCTAAGGCAGAAGTAACAATGGATTCTGGGGCTTATCAAGATATTACAGATCCAAGTGTTTATGTTAAGTTTAAACTTATTAATAAAGCAAAAGACCAATCGCAAACTTATTTACTTGCCTGGACAACAACACCCTGGACATTATTGGCCAATACTGCTGTTGCTGTAAATAAAGATCAAACTTATGTAGAAGTTGCTTATGACGGTGCTAACTACATTGTTGCAAAAGATTTAGCATCTAAAGTATTTACAGATGAAAAGCATCAGGCTCTAGACTATAAAATAGTTAAAGAATTTAAGGGCGAAAGCCTAGTGGGTAAAAGCTATCAGCCCCTATTTAAAGATTACGGTAACAATGCCCATAAAGTTTGGCATGCCAATTATGTTGGGCAAGACGAAGGTACGGGAATTGTTCATATTGCCCCCGTTTACGGAGAAGAAGACTTTGAACTAGCCAATAAAAACAAAATACCAGTTGTGCACGTGGTAGATAATAATGGTTTATATACCTTGGGCCAATGGCAAGGGCAGTTAATTTGGGATGTCAATAAGCAAATAGCCAAAACATTACATCAAGATGGAGTGGTCTTTAAAATAGACTATATAAGGCATAGTTACCCACATTGCCACAGATGTGGAACTAAGCTTATGTATAGGGCTCACCCTAGTTGGTTTATGGATATAGAAGGCCAAAAAAAGCAAATGCTAGAACAAAACGGCAGTAATATTTATTGGTTTCCAGAGCATGTAAAAAATGGCCGTTTTGCAAAAAACATAGAGTCCGCCCCAGATTGGAACCTTAGCCGAGATCGTTTTTGGGCTACTGCCATGCCAGTTTGGAAAGGTAAAGACAAAAATGGTAAAGAGCATGTAAAGGTTGTTGGTAGCTACGCCGAGCTTAAAGAACTTAGCGGTATAGATTTAAAAGACTACCACAGGCCATGGATAGATGATGTTAAATTTACAATAGATGATGTTGAATATACCAGAATAGACAAAGTTATGGATTGCTGGTTTGAAAGCGGTAGTATGCCGTTTGCGCAGTTTCATTACCCGTTCGAAAACGTTAAAAAGTTTGAGCAAAGCTTTCCGGGAGATTTTATTGTAGAATACATTGGCCAAGTTAGGGCTTGGTTTTACTATGTACATGCGGTTAGTGTAGGTTTATTTGGCAAAAATGCTTTTAAAAACGTTATTGTTACCGGAAACTTAATGGGTAACGATGGTTATAAATTAAGCAAAAGCCGTGGTAATTTTACCGATCCTAACGTTTTAATGGACACGTATTCGGCCGATTCTGTGCGGTTCTTTTTGTTAAGCTCGCCAGTAATGAACGGAGAAGACGCCGCATTATTAGATAAAGAAGTGGCAGACGTTGCTCGAAAATTAGCTATGGTTTGGAACATGTACGACTTTTTTACACTTTATGCAGAGGTAGACAAATGGGAATGGGATGGTAATGCGCAAGACCCATCAGATAGCCTAAATAACGTTTTAGATATTTGGATAATTGCTAGGCTTCATCAATTGCAAAAGCAAATAGACAGTAATATGCAAAAATACGATTTGCCAAATGCCCTTAAACCCATAATTCCTTTTATAGACGACGCCAGCAACTGGTTTGTGCGCCGTAGTCGCAAACGTTTCTGGAAGAGCGGCAACGATAGTGATAAAAACGATGCCTACAAAACGCTTCACTTTGTACTTACTCGATTAAGCATATTGCTTGCCCCTTTTACACCGTTCTTAAGCGAAGAACTGTATAAAAACATGACCGGCGGAGAATCTGTACATTTGTTAGATTGGCCAGAACAAGGGCACGTAAACGAGCTTGCTATTCAAACAATGGCAACCACGCGCGAGCTTATAACAGAGGGGCTATCTAAGCGTGCAGATGCTGGTATAAAGGTGCGCCAGCCATTAGCAGACGCCACTGTAACTTTTGCCATAGATTTACCGCCTAAAGAACAACAAGCCTACAAAACAATTTTGTTAGATGAGCTAAATGTAAAAGATGTAAATATAAAAAGTGGCTCAGAAAATTCAATAGTTTTAAACACCAAGCTTACAAAAGAGTTATTACAAGAGGGAATGTCGCGCGATATTGTAAGATTGGTGCAGTCTGCTCGTAAAAAAGCTGGTTTAAATGTAGAAGATCGTATTTTATTGCAAATAACGTCTAAAGATAAAATGGTATCTAGCAGTTTTGATGCCCATAAAGACACAATTGCCCTAGAAACTTTGGCGCAAATAGCCCAAAAAGAAACTTGGCAATACCAAGAACAAACAAAAATTGGTGATGCCGAGCTTACTATATCTTTAGTAAAAGCATAATAAAAACCATGTACAACTATAAATGCAGAATGTTATACTAAATATATGACAAAAAAAGACACTTCTATTGATGATCTAGCCGAGGTTATTGGGCAACTAGCATCTGCTATTTATGAGCAAGGTGCACAGATGAATAGGCAGTTCAAAATAATGAATGATCATTTTGCTGTTATAGATGGAAGGCTAGATAAAATTGAATTTACTCTAACAGATATGAATAGCCGTATGCTAGCGGTAGAGCGCCAAATTGCAGAACTATCTCAAAAAATAGATGCCGTAGACTCTAGGTTAATTGCCACAGAAGCAGATGTTAAAGAGCTTTATTATATGGTTGCAGATCTTCAAAAATATCAAAAAAGTACAGATAAAAAATTAAGTAAATCGTACGAAAAAAGATTAGCCAAAATAGAGGATTTTGTTGTTAAAGCATCTAAACAAACTGGTATACCTTTTGTGCCAGCAAAATAGAGGGTTTACCAAAGATAAGTAATCTGGTACTATAGTGATTGACTATTTTATAATAACTAAGGAATACGTATGAAAAAAGCAGTTATCGCCACCGGTGGTAAACAATATATTGTGTCAGAAGGAGAAACTTTAGAAGTAGAGCTTTTAGCTACAGATAAAGACGTTACCTTTGAACCACTATTAGTAATAAATGGAGAAGACGTAAAAGTTGGCACTCCTAACGTTGCGGGTGCAAAAGTTACTGCAACTGTAGATGAAGCAGACGTTAAAACAGATAAAGTAACTTCTATTAGATACAAAGCCAAAAAGCGTGTTCATAAAACTCGTGGCCATAGGCAACGTAAAACAGTTATTACTATCAAAAAAATCTCTTAAAAAAGCTAAAAATATATTATATATTAGTTTTTTTGTGAAGTAATTTGTAAAATGTTGTGTATATAGCTACATTTATTTTGTATATTTTAAACTATAATTTTGAATAAAATTTACATTTTAAGATACGCAAGGTAATTATATTGTAATTAATACAACTTATTTGTATAATTTGCATTTAATAAACTATTGCTATAATTGAACAAATTATATATCATTTTCTACTTGCTTTTTATCTGTTAAACATACTATAATGTTTATAGTTATTTAAATTAAAATATCAAAAATGCAAACAATAAAATTAAGTAAACTATTTCTGCAAACAACATTATTACTTTTAGCTATATTCATTTTATATTTTGCTAGGGTGGGGGCTGGTGATGTTGCTGCAGAATATACTCAGTCATATCAAACCGATGAACAAATACCATTTGGGGCCTTAGTTAGCTTAGTTAACGGTAGTGAACAAAAAATAGAAATAGCAACAAATAATAATGCACGTAATTTTTTAGGTGTTAATGTTTCTGACAGCGGAGCCACCATAGCTGTAGATAAACATGAAAATAAAACTCAGGTTGCTGTTAATGGTAAAACAGTAGTGCTTGTATCTGATATATCTGGACTTATAAAAAAAGGTGACTTGTTGGCCGTTTCAGCCATAGATGGTGTGGCGTCTAAAGCACTATCTGATGAGAACATTATAGGCGCAGCAATTGTTGACTTTGATATAAATAATAATAAAAATACTTATCAAAATATAGCTTTTGCAAATGGTCAAAACAAAAACGTTATCATTGGCGCTATAGAAATGGAGCTTTTTAGGGTTCAAAAGAACACTGCGGGTAGGCCAGGATTTATAGGATGGATAGAGAATGTATCTGGAAAACCGGTTACACCGTTTAAGATGGCTAGTGTTTCTATAATAGCTTTGGCTGTAATAGCTAGTATTACCGCAATGTCTTACAGCGCTATTAAAAACACCATAACTCAGTCAAGCCGCAACCCATTGGCCCGGCCAATTATAATGCAAGCGTTAACGCGTATATTTGTTAGCATAATAATTATTGCGGCATTTGGTTGTATATTAATATATCTAATTTTAAGGTTATAATTATGGCCGATTATATTAATCCACAACAACCCAGCACTAATAATCAGCAATCTAGTAGTTTGCCAAACACAGATAGTTCTATGAAAGATCAAACTATACTAACTGCACAAGTAATAGACTCTCCAGAAAGCTTAGATTACACAAACCCCAATGCTGCACGTCTAGAAAATCAAACTCGCTATGCAAGCTACGGGAAAGACCCAAGTTTAACTTTTGGTCGTAAACTTATTTGGGCTATTTTGATTATTGTTGGGTTATTATTGCTTGTGTCTGCAACTGCATTTGCTGTTTTTCAGTATATAAAATCTAATAACAACAATAATTTTGTTCAGACAAACGCTAGCCAAGGAGTTAGCATACCGTTAGAGGAAATATCTAATAAATCACGGGTTTCATTGGGCCAAGCTAGTAGACTAGACATTATTGGTACTGTGAGTATATCTGGCACTTTAACTTTAAACCCTAGCGATGCCCCAAGTGACCCGCAAAAAGGCCAAATATACTATAGCCAAAGTAGTAATAATATGTACTACTATAACGGTACACAGTTTATTGAAATGGGTGGTACTACAAATGCGGTAAGTAGTCTAAACGGCGTTACCGGCACTATTTTACTGGGCTCTAATCTTAGTATGTTGGGAAATGTTTTAAGTGCTAATGTAAACATACCGGTATCTGTGAGTTCTATTGCCGGTATTACGGGGACTGTATCCGTAGGAAATGGCTTGACTATGTCTGGTAGCACACTCATTAACTCGGGTGTAGTTAACCTAAGTGGTACTACCAGCCAAATAACAGTAACCAATAACGGCAACGGTGTTTACGGCCTTAGTTTGCCTCAAGATATGTCTATAAGCAGCACGCCAACTTTTGCCGGAATAAATTTAAGTTCGCCTTTAGCCGTTAGCCAAGGTGGCACAGGCTCAAACAGCTTTACTCTAAACGGTGTACTATTTGGCAATGGCACAAGCTCACTACAATCTACAGCCTCTACCGGCCCCAACCAATGCTTAGTAACCCTTACTGTAGGTGGAATACCAACCTGGGGTAGTTGTTCTGCTGGTGGTGGTGTAACCGGTAGTGGTACAACCAACACTATTGCTATGTTTAATAGCTCTGGCACCATAGCTAACTCACTACTAACTCAAGATGTAGGTGCTACAACAGTAACAACCACAGGTAATGCCAACATCACTGGCACTGCCACAGCCAATGCCTTTAGTGGCAATGGCGCTAGCCTTACTAACCTAAACGGTACTAACATAACAACAGGCACTATAGACGATGATAGACTATCTAATAACGTAGCCTTACTTAACAATACTCAAACCCTAACAGGAGCTAAAACCTTTAGTGCACTACTAACAGCCACAAATGGCCTTAGTGTTACAGGCACCATGGTAGGAACAAGCACCATCCAAGGTACCCAACTAATATCTACAGTAGCCACAGGCACTGCACCCTTACAAGTAAGCTCCACCACACAAGTAGCTAACCTTAATGCAGATCTATTAGATGGTTACAATGCATCTGATTTTGCTTTAGCTAGCCCCAGCGGTAATTATGTGCAATTTACCCCAGCAACTGCCCAAACAGATGCTACCACAAACAACAGTATATTTATCAACAAAACAGGGGCTAGTGGCAATTTATTGCAACTACAAAACAATGCAAGTGATGTGTTTTCTGTGGGCAATACCGGCCAAGTAATACTTAAAAACTCTAGTAATTCTGGCAATGCCTTAAGAGTGCAACGAACAACTGCTGACAATATTTTTACAGCAGATACTGCTACAAATAGAATAAAAATTGGTAACGATGGTGCTGCTAGTGGCTCAGACACAACATTATTTGTAGTAGATAGCGCTACAACCTCTAATTCACCAACCGGTGTTAATGGCGGTATATTTTATAATACTAATACTGGTAAATTAAGGTGTTATCAATCTGGCACTTGGGCTAATTGCGATGGCTCAGATATATCTGTGTTGCTAGCCCCAGCCACTGCCCAAACAGACGCAACAAATAACTCATCTATATTCATCAATAAAACAGGGGCTAGCGGTAACTTACTGCAATTACAAAACAACGCCAGTGATGTATTTTCTGTAAGCAATACTGGCCAAGTAGTATTTAAGAATACTGCAAATAGCACTAGTGCATTCCAAGTTTCTAATACCCTAGGGGATTATCTATTTAAAGTAAATACAGACGATAATAATGTTGCCGTAAGCACAGATTTAGTAGTAGATTCAGAAGGCTACAACAACGGTGATATCTCTTATGTAATGCGTTTTGGCTCACAGTATTCTCAACAAGCTATAGGTTCAAAGCGAAGTGCCGGTGGTAATCAATATGGGTTAGATTTTTACACAAACAATACTAATGTTTTCAATCTTAGTAATTCCGGCTCGGCAGTGTTCCAAAATAGCGTTAACAGCACCACGGCCCTGCAAGTTAAAAACGTAGCCGGTAGCACGGTACTTAATGTAGACACAACAAACGGCAAACTATTGGTTGGAGAAGGTGCCACTGCGGTTGGTAGTTCTGTGTTAGTTACTAAATCTGCTACAGATAGATACGGCATTACCCATACCGATGGTACAACTTCTTTAGGAACTTGGATAAGTTCTGGTAGTATAAAAGGTCAGTTTGGTACAATGAGCAACGATGCGTTAGGTTTTTATACAAATGATCAAATACCATCGTTTATCTTATACCAAGACGGTGGCGCAGTCTTTAAAAATAATACTAATTCTACATACGCCTTTGCCGTTCAAAACAGCACCGGCACCAGTGTTCTTAGTGTAGACACTACAAACAACCGTGTTGGCATTGCCAACACCTCCCCAAGCTATCTACTGCACGTAGGCTCATCTGCTGTAACCACAGGCACATCTGTAGCCCAGTTTGAAAACGCAGGTGGCACTTGTACCATTACTCCATCTACTGCAGGTGGTATAAGCTGTACATCAGACGAAAGAC
>CAYRFD010000007.1:0-31232 GCA_964423475.1 uncultured Candidatus Saccharibacteria bacterium | reverse complement strand
TCTACTACAGAACAGTGCACAGACATCACTAACACAGTCGGTGCTTTTTTTGGTTTAGGCGTAGCGTTTATATTTTTAATGATTTTTTTAATCATTATTTGGCTAGTGTTTTTTGTATTTTGGGTTATTCAACTTGTTCATGTTATTCAACACCAAGATATTAAAGACCGAACAATGTGGATTGTGCTACTGTTTGCTGCGTTTTTCTTAGGGTTTATTTGGCTTATTGTTCCTATTTATTATTTTGTTGTAATGCGCAATTACAAAAAACAACAACCAGTAAATCAAACCAGTAATAGCCCAGAACCTATCGCACAACAGCCAAACGATAGCTCCGTAAAACCAAACTAATTGTTTGATCACAATATGTTACTAAACATTTACTATAAATAGTAATACTTTACTAATCTTGTCTCGTTATACATTTATAATCTGAATTACTATATACAGTACTGTAACAATAATACTTACAAATACTATTAATCCTGCGAATATCCCCATTAACAGTCCTACAATATCTAAACTTATATTATTCATATAATTTCCTTCCAAAAAATATCTTATATCCTTTCAAGTCAAGCATGATTATATGCTCTTTATATAGTATTTGTCAACTATAATTTACTAAATGTCAATAATATTTCAATAACAAAACTAAAAAATAGGCTTTACAGGTGTTGTATACTTATATATATGGCAAAAATATACGATAATACTTATTTTGATAACAATATTATTCCAATAGAACAAGCAAATTTAAGCATAGCTGGGTCTGCCGTATTATATGGCCTTAGTGTTTATACGGTGTTCCCAATAGTTTATACCAAAAACGGCAGTTTAAACGCTTTTAGGCTAAAAGACCATTACGATAGGCTACTAAACTCCGCCAAAATTATTGGCATAGATACTTTTGAACAAAATTGGAACTACAATAAATTTAAAAGTGCCGTAATAGAGCTTATACAGGCCAACGTAATTAAAGAAACGGTTTTTGTGCGCGCCACCATACACGTAAACGAACTTGTTGCCGGCACCCGCTCACGTGGGCTTAAAAGCCTACTAAGCATGTTTATTTACGAAGCAACGCCAATTATCCCCCAAAACGGTGCAAAGCTTAAAACAAGTGTATGGCGGCGCATACCAGACTACGCTATTCCATCTCGCGCAAAAGTTAATGGCGCATATATAAACTCGGTTTTAGCCAAGCAAGACGCCATAGATAGCGGTTACGACGATTGCATTTTGCTAGACGTTAACGGCCACGTATGTGAGCTAAGCGCCGCCAACATATTTATAGTACGCAGTGGCACACTAATTACTCCTGGCACGTCTAGCGACCTTTTAGAGGGCATTAACCGCAAAACAGTACTAGAAATAGCCCATAACTTAAAAATTCCAACAGAGGAACGCAATATAGACCTAACAGAACTTTACATTGCAGACGAGGTATTTGCCTGTGGCACATCGGCATTTATTGCACCCATACACCTAATTGATGCTCGCATAATAAATAATAAACAAACCGGGCCAATTACAAAGCAAATTAAAGAGATTTACTGGAACATCTTAAATGGCACTAACCCAACATATAAAGTTCTACTAACACCAATAGAAACTGTTGCATAATTATGACTATATTTAGCTGGAATGTTAATGGTATAAGGGCGGTTGTAAACAAAGGCGCGTTTGCAGAATTTATTACAAAATATCAACCAGATATTTTAGGCTTGCAAGAAACAAAAGCTATGCAAGGGCAGGCCGAGATAAATTTACCAGAATATACAGAATACTGGGGCAGTGCTACAAAAAAGGGCTACAGCGGCACAGCAATATTTAGTAAAAACCCCACAATAAACGTAACCTACGGCTTACCTGCAGAAATAGCAAATAAATATAATTTAAAAGATACTTATGGAGATACAACCACAGAGGGCCGCATTACTACAGCAGAATACAAAAATTTTTATTATGTAACCGTATACACTCCCAACAGTAAGGGCGATTTAAGCCGTTTAGATTTACGCCACAAAGCGTGGGACCCAGCCTTTTACGATTATATTATGCAATTAGAACAATCAAAACCGGTAATTTTTAGCGGAGATTTAAACGTAGCCTACGGCCCAGACGATTTAGCTAACCCAAAAAGCAACATTGGCAAACATGGTTATACAGATGAAGAAAGGGCAGGTCTGCAAAAATTTATAGATGCCGGCTTTATAGACACCTTTAGACACTTTACACCAACCGGTAACGGCTATTACACATGGTGGACCCATTGGGCCAATGCACGCGCTCGTAACGTTGGTTGGCGTATAGATTACTTTTTTATTAGCCCAAAATTACTGCCAAAACTAAAATCTGCTAAAATTTACCCAGATGCCTTGGGTAGCGATCACTGCCCCGTAAGCATAGAACTAACCGTATAGTTAGTTATGCCTGAAACCTACGCAATTATTTATGGCTTTGCAGAAGGCCCCAAAACACTCAAAAATTTAAATAATATATAAGTAATATTAGTGTTGATTTTGTATCAATGATAGATTTAAAAATCCTAATACCTATAATTAACTTAGTTAGTAACTTCGCATTGAAAAATTTTTAATCTTGATAATGCTATACTGTTAGATTCTTTAGGTTGTTCATCATATTTACGGCTTGCTCTACTTGCTTGGCGTGCAACTCGCCTCAACCAACTAATTCTGCTTACTTCTTCTATTGTATCGGTTTGATTTTCCCATTTTGCATTAGCATAGGCAGATGCAAAATTAATTTTTACTGATTTATCATGATTTTCACCCAAGCCTGAATATATTCTAAGCACAGTATTTCTATAATGATCCAGCCAATTAGGCGTTTCTATAATATATTCTCGTAGAGCAACTTTAATGCTAAAGGAGTCACTGCACCCAAATATGCCCATTAAACTAAATTTGTCAATTATATCATCGGCTTCGATGATAATGTCTTCAACCGTAACAGTATACTCAGGTAAGCCATAGCTTCTACTTACATCAGTAGAATCATGGTTAACAACAAGGAACCTATTTTCTTGTTTTTTTCGTTCTAAAAAATGTTCTTTACTATTGCTAGTTTTTGATGTTAAGCAAGCTAAAGCGCCCGCCATAAGCCTCAAAGCAGATTGCGCTTCTTCAATAGTACCAAATCTACTACTAGTATCGTGATCAAAAGTACCATTTTCTGCAATAATTGTATAACCAGTACAAGCTTCTTTGTTAATATCCATTTAAACTTTAATAATACTCTTACCTCAAAAGTCAACAATATTTTACATTTTGTCAATAATATTGCTAATGGTAGTTTTTATATTGATTCTGAAATAAATCCAGGATTACAAGGTAGATATTTATATTTAATTGGTATTTGATTGTTGCTAGTTTGTTGGGTTTTGCTAGTTGCTAGTTGTTAGTTAAGGTTGGTAATTTGCATAATAGGTTAAAACTAGTAATACTATAGAGTATAGGAGGAACAGTGAGTAAAAATGTAACAAACAAGCCATTTGCGGTTTTTGATATAGACGGCACGCTACTTAGGTGGCAGTTTTATCATGCAATTATTCACGAGCTTGGTAAAAATAACTTACTGTCTAAAAGTGCTCATAGCAAAATCATAAAAGCTAGAATGGCATGGAAGGTTAGATCTAACCCAGATTCTTTTGGGCAGTATGAGGATGTTTTAATAACTAACTATCTTAAAGAACTACCCAATATTACACCTACAGAGCATAAAAATGCAGAAGAAACCATTTATAAAATATATAAAAACCAAACTTATACATATACATTAAATTTAATAAAAACATTAAAACAAAAAAATTATTTAATATTTGCTATTAGCGGATCTCCCCAAAGTATTGTAGATGTTATGACAAAAAACCTAGGTTTTAACGGAGCAATAGGTGCAGTCTTAGAGCAAAAAAACGGCAAATATACAGGTAAAGTAACTACTCCAATTTTTGATAAATCTGCCGCGGTACAAAAACTAATTAATATGCATAAATTAAGCCTAAAAGGTAGCATTGCAATTGGAGATAGCAAAAGCGACATAGCAATGCTAAGTAGCGTAGAGAGGGGTATTGCTTTTAACCCAGATGCCAATTTATACAATGCATCTATAAAAAACGGTTGGGATATTGTTATAGAACGTAAAAATGTTGTTTATCAGCTTAAAGCTGATGCCAACAAAAATTACATATTACTCCAAGATATAGGCCAAAATAATGCAACCTAATTGGGTTAAGCAAAAATACAATACACCACTTTATAACGATGTTTTATGGAACAAACCAATAAACAAACAGTTTATGGGCAAACTATTAATTATGGGCGGAAATTTGCATAAAATTACCGCACCAAGCCAAGCTTTTATGCTAGCCAACAAATACGAGGCGGGGCAAATGCAAGTTTTAATGCCAAATAGCACTAAAAAGCTAATACCAAAACCCGCGCCACCAGAAATAGAATTTTTGCCAAGCACGCCAAGTGGCAGTTTTGCAAAAGAGGCAGAACAAGATGCCATGCATTATGTATTGTGGGCAGATTGCACGCTATTTGTTGGCAATTTTAGCCACAATAGCGAAACGGGCATTTTATTAGAAAATCTTAGCAAAACCACTACTTTACAGTGTTATGTAGAAGACGGCATAGACTATTTTGTAGATAACCCTCTGCCAATTGTAAATCGTAACAATACGCTATTAGTTGTAACAATGGCACAATTGCAACGTATTGTAAAAAGCTTAAAATTGCCTACAGCCGTAAGCCTATCTATGGTATCTAGCCAACTAGTAGAAGTTTTGCAAACTATAACCAGTAAATACCCTGTGGCAATAATTGTTTATCATAAACAAAATATTTTTGTAGGCTATAAAGGGCAGGTAAGTAGCACATTACTACCATCAGAGCCAGTAGATTGGCGCCTATCCACCGCCACCAGCGCCAGCATTTGGTACATGCAACAACCCAACGAGCCTTTTAAAGCCCTCACCACAGCCATCACCCAAACAAAATACTAAAATAATATTTGTATATTATTATTTTTCATCAAAATAAATATTATCTAAATATGGATCTCTTTCATCTGCTGGTCTAGTCAAATCAATTTCCTTTGCCGTCATTAGAGCAACTTTTTGTTCTTCTGAAAGATCATCAAATTTGTCAGCACTGGGGCGCTCCGCGACAATTCCAGCCATTAAACAAATACCAGGGCCACAGCTACCCGGACAAAATGACGAAATTTTTGCATCTAATGCTTTAGAATCTTTTTTACTTACATGAGCTAATGCGTCTACAGCATCTACTTGTCGGTATAAACAAGCTTCTCTTACGTCTTTATCACCTTCTTCTACTCTAAATAATTCACCCATTTATAAATCTCCTTAAATAATACTGTTAACGGTACTCTCTCTGAGAAAGTCAAGTATGTTTTACTTATTGTCAATAATATTACTAAAATAATGTAGCAATTTATACTTATTTATCTAAATAAATTTGCTATACTAATTACATGAGTGATGTTGCAAAATTAGAAAAAAAGATGGATAAACGTTTTGATGAACTTTTTAAATTATTAAGCGACTTTGCAAACAACGTAAATGACAGATTTGATAAACAAGATGCTAGATTTGACCAGCATGATTTTAAATTTGTTCAGATTAACGATAGATTAGAACAAATGGATAACAGGTTAGATAGGCTAGAAAATAGCCATAACAAATTAATGTACACCATAGACGGTTTTATAAAAAGAATAGACGATTACGAAACCGAGCTAGCTGCCAGAGATCATAAAATAGACCGCCTTGAAAGATGGATAGAACAAATAGCTCTAAAAACCGGCACTAAACTATCTTAATAGAATGAAATAATAATAGTTCAATTACACTATGCTGCCTAGCTACTTTGCAATAATTGCCGCCTCCATATCGTCTTTAGGCTCTATTTTTTATTTGTATCAAACTATAAAGGGTAATGCGCAGCCAAACAGGGTAACGTGGATTTTATGGGCTATCTTTCCTATGATTGTTTTTTTTGCCCAGAATTCACAAAATACAGGAGTTATGACAATAATTACACTATCTGCTGGGGTTTTCCCAATTTTAATTGTTACGGCATCTTTATTTAACAAAAAAGCATACTGGAAAACCAAACCCTTTGACTATGCATGTTTAGTATTGGCCATTATTGGCATGATTTTATGGTATGTATCTAAAGACGCAAATATTGCAATTATTTTTGCAATTATAGCAGATGGTTTAGCGGCTGCGCCCACAATAAAAAAGGCCTATTTACACCCAAATAGCGAAAGTTGGCAAGCTTACACATTAAATACGTTGGGCTTTTTTGTAGGTATTTTAGCTATACAAAAATGGGATTTTACAAATTATGCATTTGTATTATATTTATTTGTAGTTAACGGCGTAATAGCTTTACTAGCCGCCAAAAAACCAAAACAAAATGTAGAAGTATTACCAAAATAAAAAACGGCTTTTAGGCCGTTCTTAAAATTGGTACCGCGGGCCGGACTTGAACCGGCATGAGCTAATGCTCACTAGATTTTGAGTCTAGCGTGTCTACCATTCCACCACCGCGGCAAAACTAAATAAACTAGCTAAAACACTAGTATTGTACTATAATTAGCTTAATAACAAAAGCATAATTATTGTATTTAAATGCCCGATTTTAACCAATCATTACCACTGCCAACGCAACCAAGCGACGACCCTGTATCTGATAAGCCAGCAGATACAGCTGCTGCTGATTACGCCAACAAAAAAGACCCAGCCTTAGCGCTTATAAGAAAAAAAGTTACGCAGTTATATGCCCAAGAACCTTCTGCCAAAAAAGAAGAAAAAGAAATACAACAAAGTGGCGCTCATTCTAAGCACCAACAATATATTCAAGCATTAATGGCCTCTAAAAAGCCCTTGGCAGAGGTGCAAACGCTGTGGCATCAATATTATGTAGCCTTACCAGACAATGAAAAGCATGCCGTTTGGAACGAATTTTACCAAAATTATGGGGGGAGTGCATTTAACCCTCAGCAGCCTGTTGCAAAAAATATCCAAAAAGAAGAGGCAAAAAAAGAGCCTATAAATGAAAAACCCAACGAGCCTGCTGCAAAACCTATTTCTATGATTACCGCCCCAGTTCTTGGTTCTGTTAAACCGGCGCCCAAAAAACCAACCAAAGGTACAACAAATAAGCCTAAAAGATCTTTACAAGATACCAAAACAGAGTTACTTAATAAAGTATCTGCCCGTGGTAAGCTTAAACCTAAACATCACTTGCAATCTTTGGTATTTGGTCTTGGTATGGGCTTTATTGTTATAACAATTTTTATGTTTAGCTTTTTTAATGAACGTTTTATTGCACCATTTATTACACCAAGCAGAACTGCTAGCGCTGGGCCTATAATAATAGACCCTAACGCTAAAATTGGCCCAGAACCGCTTATAAGTATTCCTAAAATTAATTTAGAAGTACCGGTTGTATACGATTTAGCGGGTATAGAAGAAGACCTAATACAAAAGGGCTTAGAGAGTGGCGCGGTGCATTACCCTCTGTCGCCACGGCCTGGGCAAAATGGCAATGTTGTGGTAGTTGGGCATTCATCTAACAATATTTTAAATGCCGGTAAATATAAATTTGCATTTGCTATATTAAACTATTTAGAAGCCGGAGACACCATAATTATGCAATATGATAGCAAGCGCTATGTATATAAAGTTACAGAAAAATTTATTGTTAAACCAGAAGATGTAAGTGTTCTGGGGCCCACCAGCAGCCTTGCATCTTTAACACTAATAACCTGTGACCCCCCAGGGACTAACATAAATCGCTTAATTATTAGAGCAGACCAAATATCGCCAGACCCAACCAGCAACGTTGCAAGTACGGCACCCGCTAATAGCACTAGCCAGTCTACAAGCGTTCCCGGAAGCTCGCCAAGCCTGTTTAGCCGTTTGTTCGGGTGGCTTTAAATATTTAGAGGCTAGTTAGTTGGTTTATACACTAAGCTATTTATTTGCTGAAAAGTTTTGTCATCTGCGCCAGAAACAAGTGTAAATAAATTATTGTAGTCTTTATCAAAATATGCAGCAGTATTATCTATTGCGGGGGCTAGGGTTTGCATATTTTGACCATCGTATTCAAAAATAACCTCGTTACCGCCCGTTACAACACTATAGCGGTGGCCATCCATCCAGGTTGCGCCAGTTGCTGGTAATAAAACAGGACTTTTATAAGAATAAACTTGTTTTAGCTCGGCATCATAAACACTAAAAGCATCGGCAGATTGCAAACCAATAAAACGTGCGTTCTCTGAAAAAGATACATAACGAGCCCCGGCCAATGGTATAAGTAATTGGGGCTTTAATGGCTCTATTGACAATGCTTTATCAGCCGGTATTGGCTGGTTGTTACCGTCAAACGGGTTAATATAGACTGTTGTAAGTTCTTGTGGAGTTGAGCCCGCAACTATATACCAATCGTTTTGAAAACGAGCAATATCTAATAGTATTGTATCTGAGCGAGTAACTGGTTGTAGGGCATAGGTGTTATTACCATGTAATAAACGCACGGCGTACTGGTTAAGCTCTGCTCCTTGGTCTATAGCATATAGAATAGTGTCATTGGCATATGGCGCAAAAGAAATTACATTTTGGGCTACAGCAGTTTGGTCTAGCCCCTCTGCAATTGTTGCCTTACGCAAAGTTTTGGTAGTTGTGTCTAAAACATAAAATTGATCATGTTTTTTATCACGCAAATTTACAATATCAGAAGAATTTAATTTTAGTTGTGCGGTTAAATTAATTGATTCTGCAGGCTTATCTTTGTTTACCATAAGGTATTGTTTAGTGCCATTTTGTGCAATTTTAGCTAAAAGCAAGTGTTTATTGTCTGTAGACCACTCAACAGGCTCTAGGCGCTGCGTTGTAGCCTCTTGAGCATTCCAAAGCTCTACAGGCAAAGTCCATGGCAGGGGAGTAAATGTTGGCGCATCTGTATCTATAGTAATGAATTGGCTAGGCCCAGCAGAGCTAGTAGCAACAATATAGCGTTTATCTGGAGATTGAGTATATATCTGTGGTGTATTACCAAAAACATAACCTTTTGTATTAGTAATATTTGTTGGTATAAGCTTTGGATAAACATGATAAACAACTTTACCACCTTGCACAACAACATCTTTTTGCCAAGGCCTATAGCCGTTTTCTGTTAGCTGAATATTATAATTTCCTTCTGGTAGTACAAAACGAGCACCTGTACGCTTTGAAGTGTCGCCGTTAATATTAATCTGTGCACTTATGGGTTTACTGTCTACAAATAATAAACCGTTGCGCAGCTCTGTTTGGCGACTAAACAAATCTACACCCTGCAGGGCAAAAGATAAAATAAATGTTCCTGCCACAATAACAAAAACTATTAAACCGTAAGCTGCAAAAAGTCTACGAGTACGTGCGCGTTTTTCTTCTGGATCTAAAAATTCCATAATAATTACCATATACAATTGTACCGCGTTTACACTACCTAATACAGTAAATTATTCTATAATAACCAGTAAGCATGTAAAACGCTTGCGCTATTAGGTAATTATCTTGTACTATATAGTTATTACTAACATGTGCAAAAACAATTGGTGAAAAGTGAAAACAACCATACAAATTAACGGCAAAACATACGATGCCCATACGGGCCAAGTATTACAAACTACACAAAATCTAGCACCATTAGAACCAAAAACTGCACCAAAAATATCCGCATCTAAATTAGGTGGTACGCCTTTATATAAAGGTAGGGTAGTAGATGGTATTACTCGCAGAAAAGCCAATACTATAAACCCACCACAAAAACAAAACTCGCCCAACGTAGTGCATAATACTCAAAATGTAAATAGTGCCCAAAGGCTACCCCAAATACATCCTTCAAAACAACCAACGGTTTTGCAAAAATCTCATACCCTGCATCGTAAAGCTGTACACAAACCAACAATCAATAAAAAACCGTACATGCACGCATTAAGTTCTAGCCCTAAACAAAACCCAGAACATCTAAGTAATTCTAGTAGTTCTCTTGCTTTGCACATACCCGAACAACGTTTAAAGCGTGCCAATAGCGCAACCAAAAGCAATGCCATATCTAAATTTGGTAGTGCTAAACATACAGTTACCCACGTTACACATAACTTAACAGTTAAACCTACACCAGCCAGCGGGCAAACTAATGCCCCCAGTATTCCACCACCGGCTGCACATCATTATATTAAACAACATAGTTTTACGCATCAACCTAAAAAATATGTTTTTGAAGATCAAATAAAAAATGCTAATTCTCATTTATTACAACCAATTAAAAAACCCCGTACAACCTCTAAATTTATAAGAAAATTACATTTATCGCCAAAGGCAGCTTCAATTACTGCTGGTTTTATTGCTTTACTATTATTAGGATCGTTTTTTGCTTATCAAAAAGTGCCCACTGTAAGTATGCGAATAGCCGCTAACGAGGCGGGTTTTATGGGTACGGTGCCCTCTAAGGTACCTGCAGGGTATGCCTTTTCAGGGCCAGTTAAGGCTATTGATAGTGCAGTAGCCGTAACTTACAAGTCTAGTAGCGATGACAGACAATTTGTTATTTCTCAGCGCCAGACAAACTGGTCTAGCGAGGCATTATTAACAAATTACTTGCAAGATTCTAAATTAAACTATCAAGCATACAAAGAAAACGGCTTAACAATATATGTTTACGACGGCTCTAACGCTACTTGGGTAGATAAGGGCATCTGGTATACCATTAACGGTAATCAAAACAGCCTATCTTCTAGCCAATTACTAGAAATTGCCGCCAGCAGCTAATTAATAATTTTGCTATTATAGGTGCATGCAACAATACGATGTACCTTTTTTTAGTAATACACCCGACGGAACACATTGCTTTCAGGCATCTATGCGTAGTATATTAAAATACTTTTTACCAGAGAGAGAATTTGAATGGACCGAGCTTGAGCAAATGTCCGCTAAAAAATCAGGCCTTTCAACTTGGCCAACTCAAATGCTAATGAATCTAAATAGTATGGGTTTTGAAGTAATACTTATAGAGGGCTTCAATGTTCGTGATTTTATTAAAAAAGGCTCTGAATACTTAAATAAAGAATTTGGCCAAGAGGTTGCATCTTGGCAAATAAAAAATAGTGACGTTCCGCAAGAGCAGACTCTGTACTCTAAATTGTTAAAAAGTGATGTAAAACTACTACAAAACATACCCACGCAGGAAGATATAAAAAAATATTTATCAGAAAATTATCTTTTATCATGTATGCTGAATTCACGTCGCTTAAACCATAAGCCTGGTTATGTTGGTCACTCAATAACTATTATTGACCAAGACTCAAAAGGTTTTATAATACATGACCCAGGTCTGCCACCACAAAAAAATAGGCATGTGTCTTTTGAAGATTTTGAAGCTGCTTGGGCCGACCCAAACAAACAAGCAAAATCACTCATTGCTATCAAGCCCAAAATGAAAGGATCTAAATAATGGCTGATATTACTACAAGATTTGCACCAAGCCCCACGGGTTATATACACGTTGGAGGCATTAGAACGGCACTTTTTGCTTGGTTAATTGCAAAGCAAGCAAAGGGTAAATTTATATTTAGAATAGAAGACACCGATAAACAGCGCGAGGTATCAGGCTCAGAACAACACATAATTGACAGTTTGCATTGGTTAGGTATAGATTGGGATGAAGGCCCAGATATAGGCGGATCAAACGGCCCTTATAAGCAATCCGAAAGGCTAATAATATATAAAGAGTGGGCTCAAAAACTTATAGACAGCGAGCAAGCTTACGCAGACCCATATAGCCCTCAGCAAGTAGAACAATTTAGACAAGAAAGTAAATTAGCTAAAAAACCTTTTTTATACAGAAATTACAGACCAACAAACCCTCCCAAATGGGACGGTACTCAACCGCTAAGGTTTAAAAGCATCCCCAAAAATTACAAATGGAACGACGCGGTGCTAGGCAACTTAAAAGCATCTCAAGAGGCAGTAGATGATTTTATATTAATTAAATCAGATGGATACCCAACATATAACTTTTGCCACATTGTAGATGATTCTTTAATGGGAGTAAACTATGTGGTTAGAAGCCAAGAATTTATTGCCAGTGTGCCTAAATTTTTAAACCTTTATGAGGCATTTGAGCTTAAACCACCAACTTTTGCAACACTACCATACGTAATGGCTCTAGAGGGAACAAAAAAACTATCAAAACGCGACGGCGCCAAAGATATTTTAGATTATGCTAAAGATGGCTACCTAAAAGAAGCGATGGTGAATTTTTTAGCAAGCCTTGGGTGGAACGACGGAACCGAACAAGAAATTTTTAGTATAGAAGAACTAATAAATAAGTTTTCTGTAGAGCATGTGCAAAAATCTCCTGCACGTTTTGATGAAAAACGACTGCTATGGATGAACGGCCAATGGATTAGACGGCTTTCATTAGATGATTTATATAATCGTTGCCAAAACTACTGGCCAGAAAGCGCAAATAACGCAACAAAAGAGCGTAAAAAAGAAATATTAGCGCTAGTACAAGCTCGCCTAAAAACATTATCTGATTTACCAGAACTATCTAATTTTTTCTTTACAGAACCGATTGTCAATTTAGAGCTTATAAAAAATCATAAGCAACTAAGTAAAATCCCCAACAACCAGCTTGGTGAACTATTACAAGCGGTAACAGATTCGATATCTAAAATTGATAGCTTTACTCCAGAAAACATACAAGAATCATTAAATCAATTATTAACACAAACAGGCCAAAAACCGGTTGTATTATTTAGTATTATACGTATTGCAACTACCTGGGCAACATTTAGCCCAGATTTAGCTCCTTCTTTAGCTTTACTTGGTAAAGATATTAGCATTAACCGATTATTAAAGGCAAAAACCTTATTTAATCAATAATAGTAGAAAAATTATATAAATATTGCTACTGTAACAAGATGAAGACAATTACATTATATTGGCCAAAAGTAATCAAATTTTTAACAAAAATACCAGCTACACTTAGCTTAATAATCATAACCCTATTCATTGGTACTTATACTAAAGCACTTTGGGTTTCTGCGGAACAATCTGGTTTGGTAGACAAATATGGATATGGGCTAGAAGCTATTAAAAATGGCGAACTAGCAAATATTTTTATAGGTGCTTTTATTTCTCCTGAACCCTGGATGTATATTACGGTGATGATACCGCTATTAATTGGCGGTGGATATTTAGAATATCGCTACGGTGCATTAAGAATGATAATTGCACTTATTGCATCTCATATCTTTAGTGTTATATTTGTTGCCGGTATTTTACTTTTTTTTAGTAACATAAACGTAGGCTGGGCGGTTGAACTTTCTAAAACATACGATGTTGGCATGTCTAATGCTGCATTTGGTGCTCTTGGTGCGGCCACGGCTGGCCTGGCTAATTCCTTAAAAATACGAATCAGAACGGGGATATCCTTATTCTTATTAGCTATGGTTTTATTTAGTGGTAGTATTTGGGATCTTACTCATTTTTCGGCCTTTGGGTTTGGAATATTAATTGGCCCTTGGATAACTGGTAAAGGCATCAAAGTCAATAAACCAACAATAAAAAACATAGATAAAAGAGTATTAACTTCTATGATTGTTCTATTTATTGCAATTGCAAATATAATAACTAAGGTTTACCCCGGAAACGGAGGATTATTAGCATTTAACGAGCCAAACACCATTCATCCGACTTCTACTGCTATAATGCTAGTTTCTTCTGCTATATACATCCTAATTAGCTATGGGCTTTACAGGGGTAGGTACTATGCATGGGTAGTATCTTTAGTAATGGCCACTGTAATAATTTTATCTTCATTTTTTGAACCAAATAATAGCCTATTTATATTTGATTTAATTGTTGGTATATCTTTAATGTTAATGCTGATTGCATTTAAAGACAGCTTTAAGGTAAAAGCAAATAAAGCAACCGCAAAGCAGCTTATTTTAGCTAGCCTTATTACGGCTGTAGTTATTTTTGCAACACATATTTTATTAATATACGTTTTAAAACATAGTTTTACACCCACACCAAGCTTAACAGATTCATTAAAAGAATCACTGCATCAAACCGTAGGTATACCTGAAAGTATTTTAATCCCTAATAATACAACTGCACGATTAATAACAGAATTTATTGATACATTCTGGATAATATACTTACTTATGGTAATGGCTGCACTTGTAATATCTACTAGCCGTAATCATAGTAATAAAGTATCTAAAGAAGACTATACTAAGCTTTTAAAACAAAAGGGCGGTAGTAATATTGCTTGGATGGGTACATGGCCACATATAAGGTATTGGGCCAACGCTACAAAAACTACAATTATTGCCTACCGGCTAATAAACAACGTGGCTATAGTACTATCAGACCCAATTGGGTCTTATCAGTCTACAACAAAAGCTTTTAAACAATTTGACAAATATTGTTACCAAAAAGGCTGGGAGCCTACCTATTTCTCTGTAGATAATAAAACAAAAAATTACCTTAAATCTTGTGGTTATAATGGCGTGCCAATTGGAGAGGATACAATAATAAAGCTACCCAACTTAGAATTTACCGGAAAATCTTGGCAATCCGTAAGGTCTGCCATTAATAAGGCAAGCAAAATTGGTATTACAATGAAAACAATAAACTATAACGATGCTCCATTAGCAATTAAAGATCAACTACATACTATTGCAGATAGTTGGGTGGCAGACAAGTCTTTACCAGAAATGGGTTTTACACTTGGTACTCTGGATCAAGCTAAAGACTCAGCGGTAATAATGAACATTGCCATAGACGGCGATGATACTATTCATGGCATGACAAGCTGGCTACCAATTTATGGTAAAAATAAGCAAGTTGGTTGGACGATTGATATTATGCAACGACGTTTAAGTAAAAACACTATGCCCGGAGTAATAGAATACTTAATAGCAGAAAGTGCAATGGAATTTAAAAACCAAGGTTTTAATTGCATAAGCTTATCTGCTGCGCCTCTTGCAAGCGCTAAGGCGCCAAATGGGGCTTTAGAAAAATTATTAAATTTTATGTCTGTAAGGTTAGAACCATATTATGGGTTTAAAAGTCTATATAATTTTAAAAAGAAATTTAACCCTATACACAACACTATATATTTATGCTATAAAGACCCCGCAAAGTTACCAGCAATAACTATGGCAATAACTAAAGCTTATACCAACGACAAAAGTCTTATAAAAACCGCCCTTGCAACCATAAAATAATACTTTTTAATTGCAAATAATACTGCTATAATAAGCACATAAAATAACCATAAAGGTAATTATATGGATGATATAAAAATTCCATCACAAAAACAAAAAACTCAAGAACAAGCTTACCCAACAGAAGCTTCACTCACTAATCCACAAAAAAAATATATGCCAGAAGAGGTAATAGACATGTCTATAAGTAATCAAAATTCAGCTAAAGGTCCTAAAAAACGCTTTAAAATTACAAAAAAACAAATAATTATTATTTGCATTATTGTTGCATTATTAATTGCGGGATTAGTATACTATTTTATATTCTATAAAAAAGATCAATCTTCTAACACAACCGTTACAATAACCAAAAAAGAAGAACCACCTAAACCACCAACTTCTCCTTTAACGGGTAGGGTTGTAGAATCAGAAACAATAGCAAAACGTCCGGTTACGGCAATAATGATTGAAAACAGCCCCGACGCTCGTCCACAAAGTGGATTAAAACAAGCAGACACAGTAGTTGAGGCTGTGGCAGAGGGTGGTGTAACGCGCTTTATGGCTGCTTACCTAGAATCTACACCAGATTACATTGGGCCAATCAGGAGCGCTAGGCCATATTATGTAGATTATGCTTTAGCCTTTGATGCATCTTATGCCCACGTTGGCGGAAGCCCAGAAGCTTTAAGTGATATTAAAACTCTTGGGGTTAAAGATCTTGATCAATTTTTTAATCCAGATGCTTACTTTAGGATAAACAGTAGGTATGCCCCACATAATATGTACAGTGATTTTACAAAACTAGATGCGCTAAACCAATCAAAAGGATACACATCAAGCAAATTTACACCGTTTGAACGTAAAATAGACGTGGCTCAAACCCCTACTGCAAATAGTGTTTCGTTCTCTCTTTCTGGAGCAACTTATAACCCTACTTTCACCTATGATGCTGCAACCAATAGCTATATTAGATCGCAAGCTGGTAATACCCATAACGATTTTAAAAGTGGTGAACCAATTAATCCTAAAGTTGTGGTTGCACTCGTGCTTGATAAAAGTTCTGATGGATATAATACAATATATCAAACCAGTGGCAGCGGAACAGCATATATCTTTCAGGATGGTATAGTTAGCCAAGGCTCATGGAACAAACCTGACAGAAAATCTAGCGTTACACTCACTGATAAAAACGGCTTACCAATGAAATTAAATGCTGGACAAACCTGGATAACCCTTATAGGGTCTCCAAGTGATATAGACTATCAGCCATAATGATTACATATTTACAACCATTAAGAGAAAGTATCTGGTTAAAAATTATACTAGTGACATTATTTAGCCTATTGTCTGGTATATCTACTTATGTGATACTAACTAAATATATTGCAGTTACGCCCATTGTAGCAGCATGCTCGTCTTTAGCAATTACATTTATAGTTACGGTAATTATTGGAAAAATAGTTGCTGATCAGGCTGTTGCATCTACCAATTTACTTGTAAGGGCTCTAATTATTGGGCTTGATGATAGCCCAGAAATAAAAAAACCTGAAGCTAATGATTTAATTAAACCTTCTAGAGATTATTTAATTAAATTAGCCGAGCGAGCAATGGATATTAACGTGGCAATAAAAAGTACTAACCAGGCTGGCCTTGCAAAAATGCATTTTTATCAAGCCGTAGCAGATTCAATTGCCGTTCCAATTATTGTTGTAGATTCTAAACAAATTATTACTTATGCCAATCAGGCAGCAATTAAATATTTGGAGCTTTCACCAGAAAAGGTTTTAGGACAGTATTTTTATGATGCATGCAATTTATCTTTTGTTAGTGGTAGTACTCTTGAATCATGGCTAGAAGCTGCAAAAGATGGCTCAAATAAGCAAAATGAAATTTGGGAACGCGTAAGACTAAACTTAGCAGATAATAAAAGGAAACAGTTTGATCTTGCTGCTCATTATATAAAAGACTCAGACACCGATATAGAGCTTACCTTAGCATTTTTTGACAGAACCCTGCACTACGAACGAGACGATCACGACCTTAGCTTTGTGTCGCTTGCTGTTCATGAACTGCGTACCCCCTTAACAATAATGCGTGGCTATATAGAGGTTTTTGAAGACGAACTAACCGAAAGTTTAAACTCCGAACAAACACAGTTTATGCATAATATGTCTGCTAGCGCTCAACAGCTGGCAGCTTTTGTATCTAGCATTTTAAATGTTGCTAGAATAGAAGAAAATGCTTTATTTCTACACCTAAAAGAAGAGAATATCAAAAATGTATTGGAAGAAGCTTGTAAAAATATGCAGCTTAGGGCTCGCGTTCATGATAAAAATATCATACTACAGGTTGATGATAATTTACCCAAAGTAGCTATAGATAAAGTAAGTATCTTTTTAGTTATGAATAATCTTATAGATAACGCTATTAAATATACACATACAAAAGAAGATATTACAATTAGAACAACTCTAAAAGATGGAACTATAGAGACAACCGTTAGCGACAAAGGTATTGGAATTGATAGCAACGTAATTGAGCATGTGTTTGATAAGTTTTACAGAGCCCATAAAAGCAAAAACAGTATTGGGGGCACGGGCTTGGGGCTTTATCTTACTAAGGCTATAATAGATGCACACGGTGGAAAAATATGGGTTAAAAGTAAAGAAGGCCAGGGTAGTACATTTGGTTTTACTGTACCTATCTATAGCGATATTGCTAACCAAATAAAAGATAACCAAAATAAAGAAATTGTAAGAGGCGCTCATGGTTGGATTAAAAACCATACGCTTTACAGGGGGTAACGTGGATATTAAAGAATCAAACGGTATAAGAATATTGTGTATAGAAGATGAACATTTTATTAGTGAGCTTTACGCCCGTGCTTTAAAAAAAGCAGGCTATGACGTAACCACGCTAGTTAGCGGAGACGATGGCTTAAGGGCAGCACAAAATGATAATTACGACATTATCATGCTCGACTTAATGATACCAGGAATGACTGGCTTTGAGGTATTAAGAGAACTTAGTAAACACGAGCCAAAACTTAAAGCAAAAATAATTATAACAACAAATCTTGATCAAGACGAAACATCAAAAGACGAAATAGAAAAAATGGCTGACGGTTACTTAATAAAAGCAGAATTTACTCCACGACAACTTGTTACAATTATTGACGATTTGGTATCTGGAAAAAACATTAACGAAAGCCTAATAGAACCAGCTTAAATAATATTATAAAGTTGGAGCTTGTTTTGACTCAGCTAGCTGGATAGCGTTGTAGATTCTTTGAATTACTGGTGATAAAAATGTATCTTCAAATATGCCTAATGTCCAAAAAACAAAGGCTACTACAATAGTACCGCCAATAAATATACCAAAACCCTGCCCAATGCCTTTTATAAAAGACATATAAAATAAACGTTTCTTAGAAGTATAAGCAGTTTCATATACATCTAACATATACCTGCCTAATTGTTCAAAATCTTTTGGCTTCATAGTAGATTTCTGTGGCCTATCCTGTGTTTTTTTACTAAACATATTGAATACATTGTAGCATCAAGGATGATTAAAGTGCTATAATATTATCATGCCTAAAAATAACAATAACTCAGCCCAAGATAGCACAGAAAGTTGCGAATGCAACTGTCAAGACAAAAAAAATTGCAAAGTAGAAAATAACGAATGTAAAAACTGTTGCTGCAAAGACCAAAACGCCAAATGTAAATGCAATTCAAACGACTGTTGCAATATAGATAAATCTTGTTAAAATAAATACTGTTTATAATATATTTCTATTCTAAAAGGTTTATTAGGTATGAAACAAGTTCATAATCATTTAAAAGTATCTACTAATTCTAGCAATACAGGAATTATTGGTGCAGGTAAGCTAAGTTCATATAAATGGCCAGGTGCTATTTCTGTTGCTGAACTTATTAATAATAAAACTTATACTATTGGCCAAATTAACAATGCCAAACAAAAAATCAATAACTATTACGTTAAAGTAAATGGTAGCGCCAAAACTCGCTGTATAGATGGCAGGCAAGACCCAAAGCTAGATAGCACAAACATTGGCCCTCAAGTCCCTGGAGGTTCCCTAGGGGCTGCATTAGCATATCGCTTAGGGGCCCATAAAGAAGATTTAACAAAAACTACTTTCTTGCAAGACACAAATTACATAATAAATAAGTTATTAAGCTTTGGCCTTAAACCGGGTGGCCACAGAGATGTCTTAAACAGCACTTCGCAAAATAATAAAGTTGGTTGTGGCGCTCTAGACAATATGGAGCATATATTAAAAACCATGCTAGAGCCAAAACTCGTGAATAACCATAAACGTATCGTACAAAATCTGCTTAATAATGACTACGCTGGTGATATATATTTGTGTAATTTAGGTATGGCAACAATATTAAACGCCCAATCAGAACGCTATTTTAAAGATAAACAAGAAGCCCTAGATATTTTAGAAAAAAATAATAAAAGTAGCATTGCAACTTTATCTGGTTCACATAATGAGGTTTTTGTGATTATTAATTATGTTTCTAATACTACTTTTGATTCTAATAGATTCTCTAAAGAAAATAACGGTATGCAAGCATTTGGATATGATATATGGAGAACTAAACAAGTTGCTGAGCTTCTTTTTCCAGAACCAAAACAAGCCACAGATAAATCTAATTACATTACTGCCAGAGTAATGTTTACCGTTGCAACACTTATGGCGCTAACAGATGGCTCCCAAGAACTACTTTATAGAGTGAGCAAATGAACCAAGAGTTAAAAACTTGTAATTCTTTGACTATATCGACAGGTGGTGAACAAACCGGTTCAGTATGCATATTATTTTCTAATAAAAATACTAATATAGACGCACTTATGGGATGTTTGGGAATATACGACGTTATCAATAATTCATTTGAAAGAAATGAAGCATTAGAACATGAAATATCCTTAACTTTTTTTAACAAAAAAGGTGAAACAAACAATAAAACAATAATAGTTTCCAATAAAGTTAGTCTAAGAAATTTTGCAAGATATATAGTCAGAATGACAACCCCAGCATAGTTACAATTAAATTATTTAATCATTAGTATAGATAATAAAGCCTATGTTATAATTAGTACTATAAAAAAATAAATAGGAAATAAAAATGGCAACCAAAAAAGTGGGCAAAGCATCAGATAAGGATATTGCTAGTGCAGCAGCAAAAACACACTTAAACGATAAAAGTGCAAATACTAAGGCAAACCACCATAAGCTTAAACCTCACCACGCTAAGCCATACAGAAAAAGACACTATGGCAGTCTTTTTATTTTAGTAAGTTTTTTATTTATAGCTAGCCTGCTTTTAATAGATTTTAGTGTAATTATTAACCACAACACCAATAACGCTAAAAACTTTTTAAGTAATAATTTTGCCTCAAGTGCAATAACAGAACAAACTATTGAATCTAGCTACGGATATAAAATACAATATAACCCAAATAAATATTACGCCGCAGGCATAACATCAACAGATAATAAATTATATGTAGGCACAGATTTGTCTAACGTTAAAGATTATAAAACAATTGTAGTATCGTCTAATCCCATCAATAAAAATAGTAATACTGGATCAATTACATTAAATTACTTAAATGGTAGCGGCCAAATAACTAATGCAGACCTACAAAAAAGCTTAGTTGATTCTGAATCTTCTCCAAATAGTGAGCTTATTCAAACCAATAGTAGTGATGTACAAATAAATAATGTTACATTTTTAAAAACAAATTGGCAACGCCAATACAATAGCGAGAATAGCATACCCCAGTTAAGTGCTTTAGTAACTACTTATACTGGTAATGTTAATGGTATCCCAATGACTATTGTTATTAATCATGGGCTAACTAAAGAAAACACCGACTTTATTGCAATGGTAGAGAACTTAAATTTTGATAATAATACTATGCAAAAATCATCATCATTAGGCGACAACACCAAGCCCTTAAGCTCTAAGAGTATATTAGACAATATATTATTTAGTGGTATGGCTTCTGCGGCCGAAAGTAGTACTGTACCATCAGAAAAAATTGCAGCTATGTATAGCCCAGCAGTGGTACGAATATATAATTTGTACTGCCAAAATGCAAAAATAGATAATATACAATACCTTAAAACAGTTTGTAGTGGTGGTGTTGGCTCTGGATTTTTAATTAGCAGCGATGGATATATAGCTACCAATGGTCACGTTGCAAGCTCTTCTGTTAAAGAAATGCTTATTGCGTACGCAATTGAAGGGATATATCTTGGCGACGACACAATAATAAACAAATTATATTCAATTGCTGGAGGAACAGAAAAAGACCTAATGGGTAAATCTCAGCAAGAAGCTGCGGGTATAGTCTTTGATAAAATATATCAAATACCAGATAGTAGGTTTAGCTCTGACACCTCAACTCATAACATGTTGGTAACACTTGGAGAAGCTCAACCCAATGTTGATGAAGTAAAAGATTTAACTGTAAATAATAGTAAATTTACAGAAACAGAAAATATAAAAATAGCTAAGCCAATAGCGATTGATTACCGTGCATACGATGGAATTAATGGTTTTAAAGCCTCTGATGTTGCCTTAATAAAAATTGAAGGCTCTAATTACCCAACTGCCAAGATTGGAAATTTTGACCAAGCAACCCAAGGGGCCAATCTTAATATTATTGGATTTCCCGCTGGCGCTAGCGGTAACGGGCTAGTAGAAGAAAAAACAAGCAAGTCAACTCTTACAACAGGAAAAGTAACGGCAATAAAAGATGTTAATGGCAGCAAAAATAAATTAATAGAAACAGATAGCACAATTGGCCATGGTAATAGTGGTGGACCGGCATTTCTAGACAATGGAGAGGTCATAGGAATAGCAACTTATACTATAGATGGTTCTGGTGATGGTGATGGAGTATTTAACTATATTAGATCTATTTCTGACCTAAATGCACTAGCACAAAAATCTAATATTACATTTATTACTGAAAGCCAAACGCAAGATGAATGGAACAAGGGAATAGACAATTTTTACAAGGCTCACTACTCTAAAGCAATAAAAAGTTTTGAGGCCACAAAAGCCGGTTATGCGGTGCATCCTACGGCAGATACATTAATTGCAACATCAAAAGCAAAAATTGCTGCCGGTGAAGAAGTAAAAGAATTTCCGATTATACCCTCATTAATAGCACTTGTTAGTATTTTACTAATTGCAATTGTAATTGTTGTTATTGTAATAATAAGACACAAAAAGAAACATAATATTTATAAGCAGATTAATACCCCCAGCAACACTAACCAAGGGCCCGTTAATAACCAACCGCCCATCAACCCACAAATTAACCCAACAACACAAATAGTAGGCTCTAACACGCTAACACAGCAAACTATTACGCCACAGACCACTCAACCATTTAATCCTCAACAACCTATACTGCAGCCTCAACAGCAAAATTCTACTGTAAGCCCGCAGCCATTACCAACTCAACCTGCTCAGCCAATAGCCCAACCACAATTTCAGCCACAAAATGTAATGCCAAATAATGCGCCTAGCACACCAATTAGCCCTGCACAACCTACGCAAACAGTAATAACTCCGCAACCTGTAGTTGCTCCAGTACCACAGCAACCAGTAGTGCAGCCTCAGCCCCAACCAAGTGTTGTTAACCCACAGCTTGTTCAACCTCAAAATATTCAAACTACTACCAGCAACCAAAGTTCATTAAATACACCATCTGGCACAACCTACGCTCAGCAGCCCGCAAATAATCAGTTTAATCAAAATAATTAGTGCTGTAATTTTATTAAATAATTTAAATTATCAATATTTTATAGAATTACAGATTAAAAGAACATACCTAATAAATGTAGTATACTAAAATTATGGCAACAAATAAAAGAAGTATATCTAGTGATGTTGGCTATATAGTAGCAGCCATGACATCTGTTGGCACCTTTCATAAGTCTTTAATGGAAAGAAGTTCTGTAGACCAGGGCCTAGCAACAGGGCTAACCATGGTACTTGCGTTTTCTATTACTGCTGTTTTGCAAGACACCATAGAGGCGGCAAACGACAATACTAGCTCAGAACAAGCCAGCCCAATGGCAAGCAGCTTTACATCAAGCTTCGCTGCTATTGGAGCCGGGTTAATTGCCCAAAACTTATTTAAACAACAAAATGATGAAAATCTTATGCGTAGCACGGCTAGAACTCTTGGGTACTGGGTTACGGCTACGGGTATTGCCGGCACACTCATCCAAACCCTAAGAGCCACATTTATTGATCACGATAACGAAATGTCAGATGAAGAAGAAGATATAAGTAAAGCGTTAGTTTTACCATTTGGGTTAGTTCTTGGCCTAACACTAGATTATATTAGAAATGGTCATATTGTTTCTGTAAAAGACAACCCAATACTAAAGTCCCCACTAAAAGCAGTTGCGGCTGGGGCAGGTATTGTAGCAACACTAGTTGGTTTACAAAAAATTGAAAGCTTAGTGGCAACCAATACACAAAAAACTGTAGATAAATATGTTCCAGCCGCATCTAAGAGCTGGTTACCAATTGGGCACGCAGCAAGCTTGGGCCTACTAATTGGTGTATTTAGTTTTGGTTTACAAAAATTATATAAAAAATTAGAATCAGCCGACGATAAAATCGAACAAGAATTTGCTCAGGCACCCACAAACCAATACGTTACGGGTAGCATAGATAGCAATATTAATTGGGATAGCTTAAGCAAGCAGGGCAGACGACATATTGGTACTCGTATATCAAAATCGGCCATCTCAGAACAATTAAATATTCAAAACGCAAAAGAGCCTATCAGAATTTACATAGGCTACGATTCTGCAATTACACCCGAACAAAGAGTAGAGCTTGCCCTGCAAGAAATTGATCGTACAAATGCATTTAGCAAAAAACACTTGCTATTGATTGCTCCTACGGGTACGGGTTACGTTAATTACGTTATGAGCGATAGCTTTGAGTATTTGTCTAAAGGCGATTGTGCACAAATAACTATACAGTATTCAAAAAAACCATCACCCATGTCTTTAGACAAAGTAGATGATGGCTACATACAATTTAGAAGGCTAGTAAATGCAGTATCTAAAAAATTAAAAGACTTGCCAAAAGATAAAAGACCAAAAATTTATATATTTGGAGAAAGCTTAGGCGCATGGGTAAGCCAAGATGCATTTTTACATAGTGGAACAGATGGATTAATTGCAACTGGTATTAATAGGGCGCTATGGATTGGCACTCCAGAACTTTCTAAATGGCATTCACAAGTATTATCTGGTAAAGAGCTAAATTCTGATATTAGCCTTGTTGGCAAATTTGATAATATTAATGAATACTTAAAGCTACCAGAACAACAAAGAAAAGCAATCCACTACGTAATGTGTACACACTATAATGACCCCGTATCGCATTTTAGTACAAGATTGCTTGTTCAAGCCCCAGACTGGCTACAGGTAGGCAAGCCCAAACCCCCAACTGTGCCCGCAGATATAAGGTTTAGGATACCCCAAACTTTTGTACAAACCATTATAGATATGAAGAACGCCCTAAAACCAAAACCAGGTATATTTACTTCTCATGGGCATGATTACAGGGCAGACTTACTGAGTTTTATGAACGAAGCATTCTCATACCATCAAGATAAAAAATCATTAGTTGCTATCCATAAAAACCTAGTTAAAAACGATATTGATCGCGGTAAATTATAATTATTTTACTTAAATGATCCCCGAATCACTAGCTCAAGAAATATCATTAATCGCGTTAATAGTTTTATATAGTACCGTTCTAGCAAAATTAGTGCCAGAAAAGTTTCATATAGCTTTAAACGCGCTAATTGCCATTATAGCTATTTTACTGGGATTTGGTTTTGGTTTAAGCGCAGAACAAATGGGTATAGCGTTAAATACAATAACATCAGGCATTTTTATTGCCATTATAGCTACTCTGCTAATATGTTCTATTACAGTATTTTTAGCTCTTATACCACCATTAAGAAGATTTTTTATAGGCGATAACCTTAGCAAGGCAAGTGGTAAATTAATTGCATTTGAAACCGCCATAAGAATACCTTTTAGTACAGCCTTGATAGAAGAAATATTGTTTAGGGGCGTTCTACTTGGTTTGTTGCTTGCGCATAATTCTCAAATAACAGCCCTAATAATATCTTCAGTATTATTTGGATTATGGCATATTTTTCCTACAATAAAAACCCTAGAACAAAACAAAACTACAAAAAAAATTGTAGGCAGTAGTAAGGCAAAAGCTAGTGCTGGGGTACTTGCAACCATTATTACTACAACTATTGCTGGGTTTATTTTTGGTATATTAAGAATCTTTGCCGGAAGCATTATTGCACCATGGCTAGTACACTGGTCTATTAACGCAAGTGGCGTACTAGGAATATACGTAGCAAAAAAAACTTCTCACTTTTCTAAACCTTAATATCTTTAAATAGCTAAAGTTTCTGATATAGGTTTTTTATAGAGTTTTTTTACTACAAATGATCCAAAAGCTGCTGCCAATAGCAAAGGCCAAGCCGTAAATCCAAATAAAGATAATACAAAGGTAACCGCAATTGCAAAAGATCCAAATGCTCCATAAAATATTCCAAAAAATGTAGATACTAATAGTGCTACAAGCCAATTAATATCTGGTATACCACCAGACAATAGTAAAGAAACACTTACACCAGATAACAAAAGGGGGAACACTATGCCGCCCCTAAATATTGTGCCTAAACACCAAGCTGTAACTAATATTTTACCTACGGCCAAACCAGCAAGCTGCAAAGAAGTATATTCACTATTATTAGCAATAAGCTCAGAAATACCACTACTGCCACTAAAGAATGCTCCAGGGCCTAATAAATAATACATTACTGCTAAACCCGCGCCCGCAATAAGCCCCTGTAAAAGCCACTTATTTGGTAAAAGATTAAAGATTTTTTGAATCTTAAAGGTAACTTTATGTGCAAAAAGTGGTAATAATGTAACTGCTGCAGATACTACAAATGATAATAATAATAGCTTTGGTGTAATACTTATAGAACCAAAACTGTCTAACACCAAATAACCAGATTTATGTTGCAACAAATTAAGAGCTGCTAATGAACCAAATACTGCTAGCAAGCCAAGTAATATTAACTTTAATGTTTGTTTAATGTCCATTTTTTTATTTATAGCAATTAAACAAAGTGGTAATAAACCAGCATACCAGCTATTAAAAAAAGCGGCTAACATTGCAATTACGGCTAATAAACCAAAAACTTTCTTTTGTTCTATAGAATACATACCAGCAAACAAAATTCCTATCGCAAAAGATAAAGGCATTAAAATAGCTTCTGGGCCCAAAGACGCTCCCGCTACTAAGCTTATGTAACCCAGGGCCAAACTTGTCACAGCCCAAGTAGGAGAAATATTCTTAAGCAAACTTAACTCTTTTATAGATAAACCAGATTTTTTGTTTGTTTGTTTAAATAATTTTAAGGCACCCGCCATTAGCACGCCCCCAGTTATCGCTAGTGGAATTATATACACTTTGTTATTTGTAACGTCAAATAAATCAAACCATATATAGTCTTGAGAAGCATCAACAGCTGTTGTAAAGCCAAGGTATAATAAACCAATTGTAAATCCTAGCGTTAGGCTAGAAAGTAATACTATTATTTGTTTTTTCATATCTACTAAAAGAGTAGCATCATAAAGCAATCTTACGCAAGTATCTATAATAGCGCTATAATATTAGTATATGATAATTAACAAGTGGTTTAATAAGTTACGTAGACCAAAAATATTAAACGTTTCATACGACAGCGTTCAGGGTTCTACTGCTGTAATATTTTTACATGGTATTGCAAGCAATAGCGACACCTGGAAGCCCGTGTTGCCAATAATACCAAGTATTTACAGATCTATAACAATAGACTTACTAGGCTTTGCAAATTCTCCAAAACCAACCTATTTAGATTACACAGTTAAAGACCACGCGAGGGCAGTAATACGAACAATTAATAAATTAAAGGTTAAAACACCATATATATTAGTTGGCCATTCAATGGGTGGGCTAATTGCAGTAGAAATTGCTAAAATTGAACCAAAATCAGTTAAACAACTAATCTTAGTAAGCACCCCAATATATAATTCTAACGATATATCAAAACAAACAAGAATATATAATAGTAATAAAAAAACAGTCACAAACATACTATTTTATATTTACGATTTACTTATAGAAAAACAAAATCTAACATTAAAAGCTGTTCAAAAAATATTAAAAGTTGCACCAAGTGGTTTCCCGCTTATGTTAGATGAATCATCTTGGTATCCTTTTAAAATGAGCCTTAAAAAAACCATTATGCAGCAAAAAACAATGTTAGATATAAATAAATTACAAATTCCTATAGTATTTTTATACGGACGTCTAGATGCATTAATAATTGCAAATAACTATAATAAATTAGCAAAAAAAAATAGTAAAATTAAAATAATAAAAACCAATTCTATGCATATAATTAGCAAAAATATGTCTAAAAAAATTATATATTCTTTAAAAAAATAAATTATAAGCTACAACCGCAGAAAAACCTAGAATTACAGGATATACTAAAAATAACCAAAATAAATGTAATATGGGTGGTCTTTTTTTAAACGATAATAGATCGTACCATGTGGTTATCTTAAAAACGTGAGCCAAAGCATTTGCTACAATAGCAAAAAATAAAACAATATACCCAATAAAAAATATGTAAAGCACCGCCATTATTAATAAAAGGTTACTTTAGTTTCTAATCTTACTTAATAATCGCAAAACTTCCATATACAGCCAAATAAGTGTCACTATTAATGCAAAAGCTCCATACCATTCCATCTGTTTTGGGGCGCCCCTATTCACAAGATTTTGTATCATGTCGTAGTCTAAAAACAAATTTAAAGTTGCTATAAATACAATTACTACACTAAATAAAACACCCCAAGGACCAGAATCATAAATTAAAGGTGCTGTAATACCAAAAAGCCCAAGAACAAAAGCAACCAAATAATAAACCGCAATACCAAGCGTGGCAATTATTATACCAACACGCATCTTATTTGTTACTTTTATTAGCCCCAAACTAAAAGCCCACAAACTTACAAAAAAGATTGCCCCAGTAAGTCCAATAGCTTGCACAACAATGCCGTCATAAGATGCATTAAAGGTTTGAGATATAGCACCAAGTACATACCCCTGAGATAATGCATAAAGTGGCCCAGTAAACATAGCTAAAGCTGGTTTAAAAATTGTAATTAATGCAAATACAAACGCAAATAAAGAACTAACAATTAAAATCAATCCAACACTAGAACTTGCACTAGCCATTGCGTTCCAGCCAAATGTAGCACCAATTATTGTTACAACAAAAAGTATAAATGTTTTTATTGCTGTTCCACCAATAGTTGCCTTAGATGTAGATTCTTTAGCAGATAATCTATCAAGAGCCGATTCGCTTAAGGCGGGGTTGCCAGATTTATCTTTCATTATTTTTTATACCTCCATTAATAAATTAATTATAACAAAATACTATTTTATAAGTAAGATTAAATATACTAGGCAAATATAATTACTATAAACTATTTTATTGTTATTTCTATGAGATAATAATCTATGTGAATACCAAACAAGAACTATATGTAAGACAAGATGTTGGAAAAGGTGACCCACTTATACTACTTCACGGTATTTTTGGTGACGGCACTCAATGGCGCACTATTGCTCAACTACTCTCTAAGGATTATAGAGTTATCGTTTTAGACGTTCTTGGTCACGGCAAATCACCAAGAAGCCAAACGGCTAAGTACTCTCCTACCGAACAAGTTGCAGCTCTACGAAATAGTCTTGTAAGAATTAAGGCAACCAAAAACTTAACCGTAGTTGGTTATTCTATGGGAGGAGCAGTGGCACTAAGTTATGCCGCTAGCTACCCAAACGATATTGCGCAACTACACCTAATTTCTACTCCATTCTATTTGCAGCCAGAACAAATGATAAAAACACATTACGCGAGCTCTTTATTAATAACCAAGATCTCAACTTTTATATTTACCATATCTGAAAAGTTACTACATCCTAAAGGCCTACTAACAAACGTCGTACATTACGCCGATGGCTCCGATAAATTTCACGACATGATAGGGGCTACGGATAATAAACTTGACTCTTACGTTATAAAACAAAGCATTAAAGAATTAATTCATGAATTTGATTTTTACGAATATCTCAGCAAAGTTACGGCGCCTGTAACTTTTTATACGGGTAAGAAAGATTTATTTATTGTACAAGGACAGTTATATGCCCTAAAACAAGCAAATCCCAATATGGAAATACAGCGGCTTGATATTATTAAAGTTGACCATATGTTAGTACAAAACCTACCAAAAGAAATGGTTAAGTATATTACAGATAAAAATCAAAAATACCTGCATATTGGCAAAGATCTTGGCCACGGAGAAGTAGTAGTCATGCTACACGGCATAGAAAGCTCATCAAATTACTGGGACAACATCGCGCCATCTATTGCAGAAAACCACCGCGTTATTTGTATAGATTTGCTTGGCTTTGGTAAATCTCCAAAACCGCTTAACATTGCCTACAACCTTAGTGACCAAGTTACTTGGCTAAACAATACGCTTAGCTTTTTAGGTTTAAATAAGATATCACTAGTTGGCCACTCGCTAGGAAGCATAGTTGCACTGGCTTTCGCGCAAAAATACCCAAATAAAGTAAAGGAGCTCATACTCTTTTCGCCAGTTCTAATACCACCAGACCAATCAAATTCAAAACGATTTTTATTAAACAAAATTAAACTTATCGATACTATATCGGACACAAGCCTTCTATATTCGCATACAGCAAAAGCGATTGGAGGAAAACGCCTCCAAAAGTATATACCCTCTATGCGCACAATAAATAATGCTGTTAAAAACCAAGATATATCTTTGCTCATATCAACAAAAAAAAGCATATCAACAAAAATATTATATGGCTCAAACGACCAACTCATTGATGAAGATTATATTACAAACATTGCCAAAACACATAAGTCTATAAAAGTAACTAAACTTACTGGCAAAAATCATAACTTTCCTATGTATTACCCCAATATAGCTATTAAAGCTATAGACGGGCAAAAAACACACATACATACCGCAAGGCCATCTTCTAAGCTACCTAGGTCTTTTGTTAAACAACTCGTTATATTAGCAGCGCCTATTTTAATGCTTAAAGGAATTTTATATATTGTAATTGGGCTATTATTATTTACCAAATACGCCCCTTGGGTGCTAACCATTGGATTAATATATTTTATCGTAAATAAGAGTATCAAACTAATTAAAGGTGCTTTTTCTTTACGGAACGAAGGTTTATCATATCTTGGATACTTATTTTTAAGTGGCTTTATTTTGTTAGCAAGTTATGGACTATTTAAACATACTGCTATTACAGAAAAAATCGCGGTATTTACCATTTGCACAATTGTATTGCTAACCGGCATAATTAGGCTTACGGTAGCTCTATTTTGGACAAAAGATAGGCATCTCAAAAATAGTCTTTTGTTATCAGGGCTGGGCATGTTTATACTTAGTACCGCGGCATTTTTTGGAAGTATCAAAAGTATATATATAATAATTTACAGCTTAGCAATAATACTTATAATTATGGGGTTACAATTTGGTTTATATTCTGTAATAGCACTTTTTATGGCTTTTGTAAGAGGTTTTAACAAGCATTGACACGGCACAATGCGATGAATACTGATATCACAAGCATACGCATATTGACTATCCATTTATTTAAGATTACAATTTAATTGTAATAAAATAAT
>CAYRFD010000006.1:2017-31780 GCA_964423475.1 uncultured Candidatus Saccharibacteria bacterium | reverse complement strand
ACTTAACATAACTATTCCAAGAGCAAAAGTGTCCACGATGTAGTGAGTAAGTGCAAAATAGTTGACAAATAAACTACACTCGGTTTAAAATCATAAGCAAGATGAATAAGCAAAATCATCCTAAATAACAAGTAAAAAAATAATCAGGAGGGTGGGTCTCTATGATCTCAACTTACAAAAAAAATAAAGGTTTCACAATTATAGAACTATTAATTGTGATTGTAGTAATTGGTATATTGGCAACAATAGGTTTTGTAGCCTATGGTAACGTTACAAAAAGTGCTCGCGATTCAGACAGACAAGCAGATGCTGGCAATATAGCCAAAAAAGCAGAAGAAGGCTATGCCAAAGATGGTCAATACCCAACAGATGTGGCTGCTTTAGTTGCATTGGGTGGTCTAGACGATAAAACAACAAAGAGTCCTAAGGGTGGATCTCTTACGGATGGAGGAACCAGTGGTACAACTTGTGATACATCTGCGCCAACATCTGGGTCAGACTCAACAGGAGACTTTTATTGCTATAGTGTAACAGATTCAGGCGATAAAATGGCAGTAGGATACTGGAGCGAAGCTGATGGTGCAGTAGTTTATGTTACTGGAGTAAATAATAATAACACCAACTAATTTTAGCTAAAAAAATAAATTAAAACGGCTGCGCTTATGTAGCCGTTTTAATTTATTTAAAGCTTTAGCTTTATTGTACTATAATTAATAGTGTACTTATGCAAGATTATAAAATAAATAATGATAGTGGCTTTACAATAATTGAGCTTCTTGTGTCTAGTATTGTTATTGCAATGCTAGCAATTTCTGTATTTAGCGCATATGTTGCCCTAAACTCTACAGCATTATTTGCTAGGCAAAAAACTATTGGCGTTGGGTTAGCATCTAACCAAATTGAATACTTAAAATCTTTGCCCTACGATGATTTGGCGGTTGAAAATGGAGCTATACAAACAGCTAACCCGCTGCCTAATACTAAATCAGAAAACATAGATGGGGCAGAATACAACATAATTACGAGTATAAATTATATAGACGATGCACATGACGGCTGCGCAAATTACCCAAACGAAGAAAATAAGAATCTGCTTTGCAGGAACTTACCCTCCCCAAGCGGATCACCTACTACAGACCTAAACCCTGCTGATTATAAAATTGCAAATGTAAAGGTATACGTTAATAATAAAAAAGTAGCCGAGTTAGACACCCAAATAGCCGCAAGGGTTGCAGAAACGGATAGCACAACAGGAGCGCTTGTTGTAAGGGTAATAGACGCTTCGGGATTACCAATTTCTGGAGCATTAGCTACAGTTTCTAACCCAACGGTTTCTCCAACCATTAATCTTACTGATAGCACAGATTCTAATGGTATAGCAATATTTTACGGATTAAAACCCGACACAGGCAATGACTACCAAATAGTTGCTTCAAAAGATGGGTATTCCTCATTATCTAGTATCAAACCAGCCGGTGGGCTGTCTCCAAACTTCTCTAGCCAAAATATCATTACACAACAATCTTCTTCTATAACTATGACAATAAACCCTAAAACTACTAATAGTTTTTTGGTAGAAAACGTAGACATAGACGGTACGCCAATACCAAATTTAAAAGCTTACATTAAAGGGGGTGTAAAAAAATATAGCGACACAAATAATACAGACTATTATTACGATAATTTAAATCCTACAGATTTTAGGCCTACATCTAACGCTAATGGGTTATTAACCGTTACAAATCTGGACCCGGGCAATTACTATTTTTGCGGAGATTCTCATGATCAAGCTTGCCAAATAAATTCGGACCCCTCTAAATATCTTGTAGCGGCAGTTCCATACCGTGGAGAAAGCCAATTTTCACCTATTATTTTGACCAACTACGACGCCTCGATTCAAGAAAGTTCATTATTCAATTACGAAGGTAAGTTTTACCAACAAAAAGTAAGATTATATTTTAGCTCAAATTCTAGCGCACCAAGAATAACTTCACTTTTAAACCCTACAGCCAGTATAGCTTCTGGGATACATAATTTTTCTATTACAGGGTTAAACATGCCTTGCCATGAAACCGAGGCCGATGAATGCGAAACATCTGTAAGTATAAAAAACTCATCTAATATTATCCCCGCATCATGTGTATACAAAGACGGATCAACAACAGAAATTTCTTGTGATATTAATCTTTCTGGAGCCACCCCTGGCCAATCAAATTTAATACTTAGCGCTAACGGCCAAACAATTAATATCCCTAACGATATTGGGCTATTAGGGGGTATTAATGTTGTCCCGTAAGCAATCTGGAATAACAATTGTAGAGTTACTTGTAGTTTTAATAGCTTCTAGTATAATGCTAACTACCCTATATGTATTTACATCAAATTCTATAAACGATTTTATGCGTCTGCAAGCCGAGGGCCTTGCTCATAACAAACTCTCCGAAAGCTCAACCCGCATAACAAAAGTTATAAGAGGCATTAATCAAATAGAAGTAGCCGAAGCAGATACTATTACGGCTTATTCTTATTTTGCACCCCACGATACTTACACATCAAAAATTAGATACTACCTAAACGATAACCAAGATAAACTACTGGCAGAGGTAACGCCAATGACTGCCGATTATCCAATTGGCAGTCTTATAACTAACCAAACCCGTACCGTTACGGTAATAGACGGTTTTAAAAAAGTTCCAAATAAGGATACATTTATGTATTACGATGGTGAATCAAATCAACTTCTTAGCCCAGTAACAGAAAAACAAGCTATAAAAAATATTACACTACAATTATTTGTAAAAAAATATGAATCAAGCAACCCAGATTACGTGTCTACAATATCTAGTGTTAATTTAAGAAATAGAAAATCTAATTTATGATAAAAAAACGTAAAATACAATCTGGGCAAGTTTTATTGTGGGTTTTAGGTTTTATAACTACAATTAGCATAATATTAACTTCTACCTTTAGTGTAATAACACTAACCTTGTCTGAATCTATTTCGGTAAACAAAAATCAACTTGCTCTTAACATTGCGGATGCAGGAGTAAATTATTATCTATGGCATCTTAGCCATTCTTCTGCAGACTTTAAAGATGGTAATACCAGTGCCACCCCAAATACATCTGGTGAATTTACTGGATTTTACGGGCCTTTCGTGCATCAATATAAAGACGATAACAGCAAAAATGTAGGGACATACACATTATATATAAAACCAAAATCAGAAGGCTCTAGTGTTGCGATTGTTCGATCAATCGGTAAAACAAATGATGAAAAAATCCAGCGTACAATAGAGGCAGAAATTGGTGCTCCTTCTTTTGCTAGTTTTAGTTTAGCAGGAGACGTAGCCTTGTGGTTTGGAAACAACGAATCAGCTAACGGCCCCGTTCATTCAAATGTGGGAGTTAGAATGGATGGGCAAAATACCGATGACGTTACCAGCGCTAACGCCACCTATGTACCGCCTAGTAATTTAGGTGGCAATGGATCAACATCTAGACCAGGCGTATGGTGCAGTACAACAGTAACTACGCCAGTAAACTGCAATACACGGCCTAAGGGTTTGTGGAGATATCCCGTACCGTCAATAGATTTTAACGCAATAACAAGTGATCTATGTACAATTAAAAAAAATGCTCTTCTAGTTAATAGTACAAACTCTGCAATTGCAAACGGGGCAAATGCCTGCACAAATACAAGTGGCGTTAGAACCAGCTCTTACATACCACGTTATTCTACTGCGTTTAATGCAAGACGTGGGTATTTAATAGAGCTTAATAGCAATAATACTTATAATTTATCTTCTGTTACTAACGAGACTTATAATTATTCTAATAGCAATAACTACACAAGCTCATATACAGCTGCACTTTCTAGAACATCCATAGCCTCTAATATTGCCATTCCCAGTAATGGAGTAATCTTTGTAGAAGATAACGTTTGGGTACGATCTAACCCAACTTTTAAGGGCAGAGTTACAATAGCTTCTGGTAGACTTGCTAGTAGCTCAGAACAAACATCTATTGTTATTGCAGATGATATTAAATACTCTACAAAAGATGGGTCTGATGCGCTAGGGATGATTGCCGAACAAGATGTAGTAATAGCGCCTTATGCTCCGCCAAAGCCAAACGACAGCGAATCGGCCTATCCTTTTGAAATAAACGGCGCTCTAATTGCAAAAGATGGACATGTTTGGTTCCCACCCGATTACATTGGTAAAGATACACCAAACTGGAACGGTAATTCTAATAAAAAATTGTTATATTACGGATCTATATCTACAAGACAGTCTTGGACGTGGCTTTGGACAAGTGGGTCAAGCTATGACGATGGATTTCAGTATAACGAAACCAATTTTGATTATAATCTTTTATACGCACCCCCACCCAGTTTTCCTATAACCAGCACATACGATATATTAAAGTGGCGAGAAATTTTAGTAACACCATAACTGTTATGCTATAATTAAGCTAAATAATGTGGGTAAAATTAAACAATGAATAACTCATTTTTCTACAAAGACAAACCACTTTTTGGGCTTGACATTGGTACCACAAGCGTTAAAGTTATGCAGCTTGCATCAAAAAAAAATAAAGTCAAAGAACGTATAGTACAAGGTTACGGGTTAGCTCACTATGAAAAACCTGCTTTTAATAAAGGGGTAATAAAAGAACCAGAGGTTGTAGCAAAAGCTATAAATAAAATATTTGAAAAGTCGTTAATAGGTAATATTAATACAAGACGAGTTGCTATGTCTTTACCAGTTGCAAATACATATAATAGAGTTCTGTCTTTACCTACAATAAATAAAAAAGAACTTGCACAAGCCGTAAGGTTAGAGGCCGAACAATATATACCAGTAGCTTCAGAAGAACTATACATAGACTACACTATAATTTCTAACAGCAAAAATAATCAAGAAGTATTAATATCCGCCGTACCGCAAAAAATTGTAGATTCATATATAGAACTTACAAATTTACTTGGTATAGAGCTTGTTTCTTTAGAGACTACTATTGCCGCGGCCGAAAGACTTGTCAGCTTTAATGAAGAGAACGAAGCTCCAACAATTTTAATTGATTTTGGATCTCTTTCTGTAGATATATCAATTTATGATAAAAGATTAGTAGTAACCGGTACAGTTTCTGGTGGTGGCGATACTTTTACTCAAATACTGGCTCATAATTTGCAAATAAGTGAACAAGTAGCCTACACCATAAAATCAAAATATGGTCTAAACGTAAGTAAAAAACAAGCAGAAATTAAACAAGCGCTAGAACCTACCCTTAACTCTATAACTAAAGAAATCAAAAAAATGATAAGATACTACGAAGACAGATCACAAAACAATAAGCATGTAGAGCAAATCATAACACTTGGCGGTGGTTCTAACTTGCCAGGTTTAAGCGATTATTTAACAGACACATTGCGACTGCCAGTTAGAATGTCTAACCCTTGGGTTAAAAATTTAGTATTTAATAATTTGCAGCCACCCAGCATACTTGAACAGTCTATGTATATTACTGTTGCAGGCTTAGCACTATTAGATGAAAAAAAGGTTTGGGATGATTAATTTTGTACCCCCAAATATTAAGTCTGATATAAAATACAGACGAAAGAACAAAAAACTTATTTCTTGGCTACTAGTATTATTATTTTTTATATTAATGATTATTATAACAATAGGTTCTGGAATCTTTTTTATAAATCAAAAAGCCAATAATCTTAATAGATTAGTAACTGTATCTGAACAAAGAATTACAGACCAAAACCTAGAATCTTATCAAAAAAAAGCCGAAGGTTTTTCTAATAATCTAGAAACTGCCATTAAATTACTTAAAGACCAACTATTGTTTTCTAAAATTATTAGAACAATAGGGGCAACATTACCACCAAATACTAAGCTAGAAAAACTAGAATATAGTACAGCAAACGAGATATTAACTCTAAATATTAAATCACCAGATCAAAACACTATTTCTGTAGCTTACAAAAACATCCAAGAGAGTGGAACAAAAGAAAATAGTTTATTTAGCAAAGCAGATTTACTTAAAGTAACTTGTTCGCCAGAAAAAAATGAATGTGTAGGTACCATAGTTGTATTACTAAATAAAAACTCTAACTACTACTTGCTTAATAACTTGTTAGAAAAAACTAAAGAGGCTAAACAATGACAACAAAAAAAGCTCATTACTTAATAGTTGCATCGGTTATATCACTAGTTTTAATACTTTTCGCTATTTTGTATTTTGGTATTTCTATAATGAAAAAAGAATCACAAAAAATTATAGAAGCTAAACTAAATATTGCAAAAGCCCAAAAAACAGAAAGCATATATAGCTCTAACAAAGAACTTTACTTAAATAACCAAGACTTAGCTCAAAAAATTAATGATTTTATTCCTACAGAAAAAGAGCAAGATTTAATTGTGGCCCAACTAAATTCTTTTGCCAACCAATCACAGTTAACACTTTCTACAATATCTTTTCCTAACTCAACACTAGATCCAAATTCAAAACAAAAGGTAAAAACAGACATTTCTCAGGCAACACCAGTTAAGGGGTTAAACGGTGTTTACGAGATACCAATTGTAGCAACGGTTGAAGATACAAACTCAGAAACAGTAAACACAGATAATTTACTTAAACTATTAGATCTTATAGAATCCAGCCCCAGAAACATGAGGATTACGTCTATCTCTTATGATGCAGAAAGCAATGAAATACAATTAAATATAACCCTGTTTATTAAAAAGGCTTAATTATGGAAAAAATCAAACTACAAACCATAGAAATAATAGACAAAATAACTACCTTTTTAAGTCGTTATAAAAATACAATACTACTTGTTATGGCTAGTTTAATATTAGCAATGTTATTTATTTTTATTTCTTATTTTGCGAATGTTAACCCAAATAATCAACAAATCTCACAAGCAGAAGATACTGTAAAGCTAATAACTATCAAAAAAGAATCTATAAAAGTAGTAGAATCTTTAAAAGAAAATAATATATCCATAGAATCAATCTTTGCCCCAGGAAGATACGACCCTTTTCAGAGCCAATAATTAAGTCCGCTAAGTTTATGTATCTTTTTTAGGCATAGCATTATGCTGGGCAGCACCGCCACTACGCCCACCCATTTTCCAAAAATTATCTTTTGATTCTAATATTATTCTTGCTACCCTATGAGGATCAGGGCAAAGCACAAAAATAAAGTTAGCTTGCTCGCCGGCTGTTTCAACTTTTATTGTGCCAAAATTAAACATATTTGCTAAAATGCCACGCTGATTACTTGTTACATCTTCTATATTTGCTAAAGATAAATGAGATATTTTGCGTTCATATATACTTTTTTGAGTTATTTGAACAATTTTTTTGTTTGTTAAGGTAAATCTAGATTGGTTATACACAAAAGAAGATAAAATTAAAACTACAAATAAAATTAAAGCAGCCCCAAGCGCTATAACAATCCAAAGCACATACACCTCGCTAGCAGACGTAAACAAAGATGGCAGCAAATAACTTGTCATAGATAAAGCAATTATAAATGCTGTTATAGAAATAATATAAATAAGAATAATCCCAAATGGGTGTTGTTTTAATACAAACAGCACCTTTTCGTCTGCCTCAAATTCACCAACAGACTTAGAATATAATGATTCCCTAAAACTATCTCTAAACAGCATATCCTTATTATACGCTACATTACTAGTTACAAAATTGCAGTTTGATCATTAAGCTTGGGGGCTTGTCTTTTTAAATGGGTATAAGCTCTACGAGTAATCTTACGGCCACGTGGAGTGCGTTCTAACAAGCCTATCTGTAATAAATAAGGTTCGTAAAAATCTTCTATAGTTGTAGCCTCGTCTCCTGTTAATGCTGCAAGAGTTTGTAAACCAACAGGATTTTGACCGTAATTATCTATAATACTAATTAATAGTTGCCTATCGGCTGGGTCTAGCCCAAGCTCATCAATTTCTAATAATTGTAATGCACTATTTGTAGTTACCACAGTAATCACCCCGTCTCCATGTACATCTGCGTAATCTCTAACTCGTTTAAGTAACCTATTGGCAATACGTGGTGTTAACCTAGCCCTAGTTGCAAGTATCGTAGCGGCATCTGGCTCAAGCTCAGACTCTAATATTGAGGCTGCTCTTACAATTATTTGAGAGATTTCATCTGGGTTATAAAACTCTAATCTATGCATCATCCCAAATCTATCTCTTAATGGTGCCGCCAAAGCACCCGTTCTGGTAGTAGCACCAATTAAAGTAAATTTTGGTACATCTAAACGTAAACTGCGTGCACTTGGGCCCTTGCCAAGCATAATATCTATTTTAAAATCTTCCATAGCGCTATATAGCACTTCTTCTACTGTTCTATGCAGCCTATGGATTTCGTCTATAAACAAAATGTCACCATCTTGCAAATTTGTAAGTAAACTGGCTAAATCACCAGCACGTTCTATTGCGGGGCCACTTGTAACCCTAATTTGAGCACCCATTTCGTTTGCTATTACACTTGCCATGGTAGTTTTACCAAGCCCTGGTGGGCCATAAAGTAAAATATGATCAAGTGGCTCCCCGCGTTTTTTTGCTGCCGCAATTGCAAGCTGTAAATTCTTTTTTAAACGTTCTTGGCCAATATAATTAGAAAAATCTTTAGGTCTTAGCGTATTCTCTAGTTCTTGCTCTATAATATCTTCATCGTCTGTAGTAGTGGTAATTATTCTATCAATCATCGCCTTGCCTTTAATGCGGCCTTTATACGGGCTTCTATTGGCAAAGTGGTATCAATACCATTTAAAGCCTTAGAGGCATCTACGGCATCATAACCAAGTGCCACAAGAGCCTGTACGGCTTCGTCTTGCATTGCATAAGTCTCACCCTGTAATAAACCTGTAGATTCTAAATCTATGCTAGCTAAGCCAACTTTATCTTTTAGCTCAATAATTACACGTTCGGCTACGCGCTTGCCAACCCCGTTAGCTCCAGTAATGTATTTAGCATCGCCAGAAGCAATAGCTACCCTAACAGCATTTGTACTACCAATGCTTAAAATATTTAATGCCATTTTTGGGCCCACACCATTTACGCTAAGTAGTTGCTCGAACAATTTTTTTGTATCTATAGTAGAAAAACCAAATAAATCATAGGATTGCTCGCGTATGTGCTCATAAATATACAGCTTATATTCTTTGCCAATACTTAAACTACCGTGGTCTTCTGTTGTTACTAAAACACCATATCCAACACCGTTTACATCTATAACAACCAAGTTGGTAGATAGTTCACTTACGTTACCCTTAAGCGTTGCAATCATGTTATCTATTGTAACACTTTAGGGGGTATGTGTAGTGTCTGCACATGAGTTAAAGCAGCAGCCAAAGCGTCCGCGCAGTCATCTGGCTTGGGTATTTGGGTTAAATGTAACATAATTTTAACCATTTCTTGTATCTGATTTTTATCTGCCCTACCATAACCAGTTAATGCTTGTTTAATTTGCAAGGGCGTATATTCTGCTATTGGCACGCCTTTAATTGTTGCTGCAAGCAAAATTACGCCCCTTGCCTGGCTTACACTCATAGCCGTTGTAACATTTCGTGCAAAAAATAACTTTTCTACAGCCATTACATCTGGGTTATGCTGGGCAATAATTTCACTAATACTATTATAAATTGTTAATAAACGTAGTTCATCTGCCTGATGTGCGGGTGTTCTAATTACGCCACCATCTAATAATTTAGAATTACCCTTTATTTGAGATATTACACCAAAACCAACAATCCCCGTACCTGGGTCTATGCCCAAAACAGTCATATTAAATATCTACACCGTCTGCAATATCGAAATTAGTATGAGTTGCAACTACATCGTCTAGCTCATCAAGAGCATCCATTAAGTTCATAACTTTACGGGCAACTTCTGCATCTGTAATCTCTATAGTGTTATTAGGCACAAACGTTAATTCAGCCTCAGTTACATCTAAGCCGGCATTTTTAATTGATTCTTTTACTTTAGCAAGCTCTTTTGGGTCTGTATAAACCGCAATTTCGCCATCTTGTTCTTCTGCATCTATAGCTCCTGCATCTAAAATTGTTAAAATTGCATCATCACCCGAGGCCTTTACCCTAATACTGCCTTTTTTACTAAACAAAAAGGCTACTGCACCACTTTCTGCAATGTTACCACCTTTTTTATTAAAAGCGTTCTTAACCTCTGGGTAAGTTCTGTTAATATTATCTGTAGCACATTCTACTAAAATTCCCACACCGCCAGGGCCGTATCCCTCGTACATTACCTCGTTTAATTGGGCGGCGCTCTTATCTGTAACTCTAGCAATAGCTCGCTCAATATTGCTCATGGGCATATTAGCCGCCTTAGCCTTTTCTATAGCCATAGCAAGGCTTGGGTTCATATCTGGGTCTCCACCAGATTTTGCTGCAACCGCTATTAAATTACCTAATCTTGTAAAAACAGCTCCACGCTTAGCGTCTGCAAGACCTTTTTGGCGTTTAATTGTAGACCATTTAGAATGTCCAGACATAATGTTCCTTTGTGCTTTATTTGCTTATATTATAACAAATATTATCCCTGTTAGCTAACACAAATTATAATTCATAATAACTATTTAACGTCTATATTTTTACATTCCATTCATTATAAAATTCATCTAGGTAATTTTTCATAATATCATGTCTGTGCTTAGCAATATCTTTTGCTGTTTGTGTATATAATTTGTCTTTTATAAGCAGTAATTTTTCGTAAAAATGATTAATTGTATGAGTATTACTATTTTTATATTCTTCAAAAGTCTTGTGTTTAACTGGCTCTATATTTGGGTCATATATTGGCGTTCCGTTTGCTCCACCATAAGCAAAGGTCCTGGCTATGCCAATTGCACCAATAGCATCTAGCTTATCGGCATCACTCACTATTTTGCCTTCTATAGATTTCATATTTTGTTTAACATTAGCTCCCTTAAAAGACACGTTCCTAATAATATCTTCTACCCTTAAAATAATCTCATCCTTAACTTGCAAGCTACCCAGCCATTCTCTAGCAACCTTTGGGCCCGCTTCTAAATCACCGTCATTAAATTTCCAGTCTGCAACATCATGCAACAATGCGCCTAACTCAACTACAAACATATCAGCGCTTGGCTCTGTTTTAGCAATACGCTTAGATAGTTGCCAAACTCTATACATATGCCACCAATCGTGCCCAGTGTTTTCATCTTTAAATTTATTCTCTAAATAATTTTTTGTTTTATCAATTATTTGGGCATTGGTCATATATTAATTGTAACAAATATCAAATATTTAGTAGGTACTTATAAAAATGGTTAATTTTTATGTCAATGAACAATTATTTTCGCAAATATATTTTGAAGATAAATATTCATGCATCAAAGTATCGTAGCCTTTATATACTCTATCATTAGGCTTTATACCAAGTTTAAGTAAAACATCCCAAAGTTGTAATTGCACATCTGCTACATTAACTTCATTTTTGCATAACATCTCAATTTCTATAAAGTTACCCAACTTATAAACTTCATCTAAACATATTTCTAGATTGTTATATTTTGCAATACGTCTTTTTTTACGAATATTTAGGCAAGATGGATAGCCTAACCTATTTAGCATTTGCCTAACTGTTTTAGGGTTATCAATTATAGTTTCTAGCTCATAATTATCGTTTGAGCTTTTTGAAGCTTTGTACTTCATTGTTAATATGATTTTTTCTTCTTGTTTTCTGATACGAAAGATATTCCAATTAGGATCTTCTTTGGGTATGTCTGGCTCAAATATTGTATCCTCTTGAATAATGGTTTTACCAAAATAGATACCCATTTTACTTGCAGTATCAATTAATATTTTGATATTGCTAACTCTTGCCTTTACTTCAATTTCTCTCATTACAACAGTGTACCAAAAACTATAATTTATGCCATAGATTATTACAGTGGGGCTTGCCTTAATGGCAAAAGAATAATACTTTTGCAGCATTAACCCCTACTCCTTTTAGTCGTTCTGGGGCAAGGGTGCCGGGGGTTGCAGACATGCAATCCCGTTCAAGCCCGCTATTAATCTTTCCAATAAAAAAACCTAAGACAAGCTTAGGATTTTTTATTGGAGGGACCAGTGGGGCTTGACTCACCTTTGGCGAGCCCAAAACTTCTGCCATGAAAGCATAGCTTTCAGGTGAAGGTTTTCTTGCGAAATGCTAGTAGCATTTCTCACCTCGACACCCTTTTGGCGTGTCGTGTGTTCAAGCCCACCAATAATCTTTCCAATAAAAAAACCTAAGACAAGCTTAGGATTTTTTATTGGAGGGACCAGTGGGGCTTGAACCCACGACACCCTGCTTAAAAGGCAGGTGCTCTAACCAACTGAGCTATGGTCCCAAACTTTTAAAATATTTGCTTACACTGTAAGCACACTTTATTTTCTCTGATTATTGTAGTTTTGTCAATCTGTTAAGCTGTTTTTATGTTTTTTACGTTTATGTGGTTTGGGGGCAGTAGCAATTAAATATAGTGTACTAGATAAAAGCCCAGCTGCAATTGCTACACTAAAATACGGGCTAATTGTTGTATATAAGCTAGATGCCTCTACCGTAGCCTTTGTTTCATATGGCAATTTTGCCACTATTAACATTACACCAACAATAACACTAGCTACAGCTGGTAATATCTGAAAAAACAATTGCCCGGCCTTGCTGCTGTTTCTGTACCCAAACAGTATAAATATTGGTGGTAATAGCAATAATGCAATCTGAACAATACTAAATAACGGTAAGTTATTAGTGGCCGGTAAAGACCTTAAAAACTGTGTTGCGTCTTGCGCGGTTAACCTTGCAAGCAACTCGCCGGCACATAAAGCAAAAAATATTAAAACTGCGTTAGAGCGTAATAACAGTGGCATAATACCAAATAAAACAACTAAAGCTATAATAACTATAAGCGCAATAGACATACCTACATATTATCACTTACCAGGTAAGAGTGTCGCCTATTTTTATGTTTCGTTCATTTACACTACCCGCAGGCAACTCTATAACGTATTGGCTTTGTTGTTCGGCCCCGTATGATTCTGGGTAATTTTGAGGTAGTGCTTCTGTTTTTACACCAACAACTTGTTTTTGATTATTTAGCCATAAAATATCTATTGCAAAGTTCATTTCTTTCATCCAAATCTGCCAATATCCATCTTGTTTAAAATCAAACAGCATACCATTATTTGGTTGCAGGTTTGGTTTACCAGATAAGCCCTGTTGCCTGGTAGTATCTGTATTTACAAGCTCTAAAGAATAATTAACATCTCCAATTTGTACTTTAGCAATATTATTATTAGTTTTAGCAAAAAATATGGCTAAGCATAGTAAGGCAATAACTAATAATATAACTACAATAAATATAGATTTTTTAGGCGCCAATTTTATCTTTTTTATGGCGTTGATTGGCATTACGTTCTACGTATTCTATAATTTTTGTTGCAACATCTCGGCCTGTGATTTTTTCTATACCAAAACCGGGGCTAGAATTAATTTCTAATACTAACGGGCCGTTACTACTACGCATCATATCTACACCACAAATTGGCAAGTTCATAGATTTTGCAGCTTTAATAGCAGTTTTTTGTTCTTCTTCTGTTAATTTTACAGTGTGGCCCTCGCCCCCTTGATGTAAATTAGATCTAAAATCTTCATCTAAACTTTGGCGCATATAGCTTGCCACTACTCTGCTACCTACTACAAAAGCTCTAATATCTGTACCGGCAGATTCTTTAACAAATTCTTGTACCAAAAAACTAACGCCCTCTACATAAAATGCTTGCATTACCGCCTGGGCTGCTTTTTTGGTTTCTGCCAATACAACACCGTTTCCATGGGTTCCGCGGGCAACCTTAATAATTAGCGGAGCTCCACCAGCCTTTTCTACCACATCGTCTAAATCTGCCGCCTCGTGCGCAAACACAGTTTTAGGGATACCAACATCTGCCTTAGCAAGTAACTGATAAGATCTAAATTTATCGCGTGATCTGTTAATTGCAATAGAGCTAGCTGTTGTATAAACACCCTGCATCTCAAATTGCCTTACAATAGCTGTACCGTATTTTGTATAACTTTGAGCAATACGTGGAATAATTACGTCAAAACCCTCTAATGGCTCTCCTTTATAGTGAACAACTGGATTACTCTTTTCTACTGTTACGTAACATTTAGCATAATTAATAATTCGTACTTTGTGGCCACGCTCTTTTGCAACAAGCTTAAGCCTTTGTGTAGAATAATTAGCCGCGCCCTTAGATAAAATAGCTATGTTCATTCAATTATCCAATCTTCTTCATCGTCTGGAATAGTTTTGCCAAGAGTTTCCTTTAGCAACTTTCTATCTACGTTAAAACGCGTAACATCTACTAAAAACCTATTTCTTATACCGTGCCTACCTAGTAGCATAGGGAACAACTTTTTAGACCGATCCGCTAAAGTAACAGGTGTGGTGAAAACCAATGGCCCAACCTTTATTCTAACTTTAATTTCATAGCGTTCTTCTTTATGGCCAAAAGAATTAGCAACCACTGCTGTTGTATATTGGTGAGTAGAAAACTTGTAGCCTTTGGTACGAGCACATGGGTGCCCCTTAAGCAACGTGCCTTCTAGCAACTTAACACCGTCTCTTGTAACTATTTTTGCATCTGTACAATGCACAGCAGACCTATAAGCACCTGTGTCTACTTTTGCTGGCACTTGCAAAAGCTTATCGTAAGCTGCAAATATAGCGGGTTCTGTACGGCCTATTACTACTTGGTATTTTCTATGAATCATAATTACTATTTATATCCTATTTATATATTTATTGCAATATTAGATTAAATATTGCGGCCTCAAAATCATGAATTAATCCTACTGGCAGCAGCAAGCATTTTAGCAAAGCTAACATCAGTGTATTTGCTAGGATCATATTTTAAGCCCCATAGTTTCCAGAAATTATCTTCATCCAAATGTTTTATTTGACCTGATTTTGACTCGGGGGCAAGTACTTTACCTACCCTATTTACACCCGCCAAATATGTGAACCCAGAAAAATCATTGGCTCCTTCAGGATCTAAGGGCATACCTCTGAAGAATCTTAACACAGCATCATAAACAACACTTTTCGTAATCTCAATTTGATCTCCAGCTATTTGTTTTTGATCTCCAGCTTTTATTATTTTTTTAATTGCATAATTTAATACAAAATCAAAGCATGTTCTAAAATCATGGAATCGACCATCGACTGCTCCTTGCGCATAAGCTCCAGCCAAATATCTGTATTCATAAACATCTGGGTTATATTTGCCCTTCCAGCAAGATTCCAAAAATCCACCAAAAGCCTCTTCAAAATCTAAATAACCAGGCAAACCTTTTTTAGCTATAGATGGAAAATCCTCATTATCTTCTGCATTCTGGTATCTTAAAAGGTGCATAAGTTCGTGCACTAATTTTGCCTGAAAATCCAAACCTTCTATTTTGCCATCTTTACCTCTTTTGCCAATTCTAAATACTTTTTCGGCATTTTCTATAGAAAAACCTGTTTTTGAATCATCAATTTTTACAGTCCAACCTTTATCAGTTAAACCCAGCTTATCTAAAATTTGTTCAATTATGACTTTCTGCCCTTCTCGATCAAATTGTATATTTACCTCTATACCCACTTCATCAAATAATTTTGAATATCTACCCCTTAGCAAATCACCATAATAATCTAACGTTTCTTGAGAGGGCACGAACAATTCTATGGCATTTTCATCTGCTGTTAATAACTCGGGGCTTACCGCATCTATAACTTGTAGGTCTTCTTGCTGTACTTGTTGTAGTATTTGATTAGCGATAACAGGACTTGGCTTAAAATATGCCTCAGACATCCATTCTGAGATATCTTCAGGTAATTTATCTAACAGTGCTTCATTACTATTTAATAATTTTGTTTTTGGACCTATCTCTGGATTATGCAAAGACAATAAATATGCGGCCTGCATTGATGCGATAATGCTTTTATATCTTTTTATTAAATCAATACTCAAATCAATTTCTAATTTAATTTTTTGGTATTCATTATCTTCATTATTATTATAGATGTATCCCAACTCTGTCCTCAAAGACTCTAGAGTAGTTTGCAATACACCGAGCTCATTAAATACCCTTTTTCTACGCTCAAAATTATCACCTAATTGTGTATGTTCGTTCAACACCGGATTATCAATTTTCCCAGATAAAAAATCCGATTTCTGTTTTGCCCTAAAATCTGCATCACCTGAAAAAGCTTCTACATAGTCCAATACCGAAGGTATAGTTTCGCCATTCTGGTCTAAGGCGGAACCACAAATGGCAATTGCTTGATCAATAATAGTGCTAACACTACTTAATAGTTCTTGGCTATTAGTTTTATTCTCTATTAACTTAAATGTAGTTTCTGCTATGTTTGTAGACATTTTTTGTTATTTAGTTTACTTATTTAGAGTATCACAAAATTGGGTTTTATGCAAATTTTTTTAGGTGGCGGAGCTTACTCTTAAGTAGGCAAAATAAATTATTGAACATAAGATAATAAAAATTAATATTAGCATTGTTATAAAACCCTGCTGTTTCATATTTGAAGACCTTTTGGGCGATGAATTAATCCAATTAAATCAAAAAAAAGCTGTTCTGATGTATCGTTTACAAATATTTCTGGATGAAACTGAGTACCTATAAAACTGCGCTCTGGATGATACAAAATTTCTGTACCGTCTTGGCTTTTGGCTAGCTCAATTAACCCCGTTTTGCTGTAATCGTCTACCGCATAATCGTGATGTTCTAGAACATCGATTTTAGTATAACCTAATAAGTTTTGGCCCTCTGTATTAACAGAAACACTAACTACTTCTTGAACTGGGCGTTCTAGCTTTAACATAGAGCCACCAAGCGCAACGTTAATAATTTGGTGCCCCAAACATATACCTAATATTGGCTTATTTGTATTGCGTATAAGATCAAATTCATGTCTAAACCAAAGTTGGTTATCTTCTAAAACATCGCCTACCTCGTATTGCCAGCCCCCAGATAAAATAATAACATCTGCATCTGCTGGGTCTAGCGCATTATATGGAGAGTATTCTTGTATAGTGCAACCATGGCCATTAAGCCTTAGCTTAGAAGCTATTTCGTACGTAAATATACTACCATTGTCTACAATAAAAAAATTCATTACCTAGCACTAATTTTTATTTGATAATACTAACAATTATAGACCTTTAAATATAAAAACTAAAATTTTTAGAACTATGATATTTGCTAATTAAAAAAGCTACGCTTATTGCTGCTGCTTTTACCAAATTCTCTTAAAAGTTCTTTTTGATGCTTACTAAGCCGTGTTGGTATTTGAACATTCACTGTTACAATATGTGCGCCCCGTGTATCTTTTTTGATGTGTGGCACGCCGTGGCCAGATAACTTAAAATCATCCCCGTTTTGAGTACCCTGGGGGATCTTCATTGTAACCTCGCCATCTACGGTGTCTACTTTTAGTTCTCCACCAAGGGCAGCTGTAATCATATCTATATTCTCGTGACTTATAATTAAATCTCCCTCACGTGTAAACTTTTTGTGCGGACGTACCCTTACATGAACATATAAATCACCCTTTTGACCGTTTAGTACTGCCTCGCCATATTCTCTTAAGCGCACTGTTGCGCCATCGTCTATACCGGCAGGAATTTTAAGTTCAACAATTTGTTCTTTTCTGTTTACTCCGGCACCTTTACAAACCGTGCATAGCTTTTCTGGTACTTTACCGGTGCCTCTACAATCTGGGCATTCAGCAGCTTGTTGTATATTACCCAAAATTGTTCGTGTAACCGTAACAACCTGCCCGCTACCTTTACATTTATCACATGTTTTTAGGCTATAACCCGGTTCGGCACCCTTGCCTTTGCAATGCTCACACTCTGTATTTATATTAAGTTTTATTGATTTTTCTACACCAAATACGGCTTCTTCAAAACTTAATTCTAAAGCAACCTCTATATCACGACCCCTACGTGTTTGTTGCCTAGCACGCTGCCCGCCGCCGCCACCAAAAAAACTACCAAAAATATCACCAAAATCAAAATTAATATTTTGCCCCTGATAGTTAAAACCACCACCACTAAAATCATAAGCTCCACCGCCGCCGCCAGAACTTGCACCGCCTACTCCGGCATGGCCAAATTGATCGTAGCGTTTACGTTTTTCTGAATCTTTTAAAACCTCATAAGCTTCGTTTATTTCTTTAAACTTTGTTTCATCGCCACTTTCTTTATCTGGGTGGTGTTGAACAGCTAAGCGCCTAAAAGCTTTCTTAATTTCATCGGCCGAGGCTTCTTTGCTAACGCCAAGAACATCGTAATAATCTCGTTTTGTTGACATAGTTTTCCTTATAATGGTTGATACAGTTAGGCGATTAAATAATTTTTAACCGCCTAACGTCAATAGTTTATTTGTTGGTGTCAAAAACAGTATAAACTATTTTTTATCTTTTTTGGCTTTTTTATCGTCTGATTTATCATCATCAATAACTTCGCCCTCTACCGGACCTTCTGATTTTTTGTCTTTAGAATCTTCATCTTTAGAAGCATCTTTATCTGCATCTGCGGCCTCGTATAGTTTAGCGCCAATAGGCATTAGCTTTTCTGTTAAGTTACTAGCTGCCTTTTCTAACTCTTCTTTATCGTCGCTTTCTAATGCTTTTTTAGACTCTTCTATTAATTTATCTAGCTCTTTTTTGTCATCGTCTGACAATTTATCGCCGTTATCTTTTTTAAGCTTTTCTGCCTGATAAATACCGTTTTCTAGGTTATTTTTGGCTTCTACCGCCTCGCGCTTTTTCTTGTCTGATTCGGCGTTGGCTTCTGCGGCTTTTGCAGCTTTTTCTACTTCTTCTTTACTTAGGTTACCGCTATTTTGGATGGTAATACTTTGTTCTTTACCTGTACCTTTATCTTTGGCAGATACATGCAAGATACCATTAGCATCTATATTAAAGGTAACTTCTATTTGCGGAACACCTCTTGGGGCGGGGGCAATGCCATCTAATTGAAATTTACCCAAACTCTTATTATCTGCAGCCATTTCGCGTTCACCCTGTAATACATGAATTTCTACTTGTGGCTGGTTATCTGCTGCTGTACTAAAAGTTTCTGCCTTGCTTGTAGGAACAGTGGTGTTGCGTTCTATTAGTTTAGTAGTTACTCCACCCATTGTTTCTATACCTAAAGATAGTGGCGTAACATCTAATAGCAAAACATCTTTAACGCTACCGGCTAACACTCCACCCTGGATAGCGGCGCCAATGGCTACAACTTCGTCTGGGTTAACACCTTTCATTGGGTCTTTGCCAAAAATCTTTTTAACCTTTTCTTGAACAGCTGGCATTCTTGTCATGCCACCAACTAAAACAACAGCGTCTATATCGCTTGCTTTTAAGCCGGCGTCTTTAAGAGCTTTCTCGCATGGAGCTGCAGTTCTATCTACCAAATCTCCAACAAGGCTTTCTAATTTAGCGCGAGTAAGTTTAATTTCAAAGTGTATAGGGCCATCTGATGTGGCAGTTAAGAATGGCAAGTTTATATCTACTTCGTTTGCGGTAGAAAGCTCTATTTTAGCTTTTTCTGCCTCGTCTCGTAGGCGCTGCATCGCAGCTTTGTCGTCTGTAATATCTATACCATGCTCTTTTTTAAATTCGCTAAGTAAGTAATTTACAATTGCACGATCAAAATCAGCACCTCCTAAGTGAGTATCGCCATTAGTACTTTTTACCTCAAAAACACCGTCGCCTAGTTCTAGAACAGAAACATCAAAAGTTCCTCCACCTAGATCGTAAACAACAATCTTTTCGTCTTTGCCTTTTTTATCTAAACCATATGCAAGCGCTGCAGCTGTTGGTTCGTTAATAATACGCTTAACCTCTAACCCAGCAATTTTACCTGCATCTTTTGTAGCTTGACGCTGAGCGTCATCAAAGTATGCTGGGACTGTAATAACGGCCTCTGATACTGGGCTGCCCAAAAAACTTTCGGCATCTGCCTTAAGCTTAGACAATACCATTGCAGATAGCTCTTCTGGGCTAAAGTCTTTATCGCCCATTTGTACCTTAACGCTACCATCTTTACCCTTAACCATTTTATAGCCCATAAGCTTAATATCACGCTGAACTTCTTTGTCTTCCCATCTGCGGCCTATTAGACGTTTCATTTCGTAAACGGTTTTATCTGGGTTAGTAACCGCCTGACGACGAGCCTGAGGCCCTACAAGACGTTCTCCGCTCTTATTAATAGCAACCACACTTGGAGTTGTTCTGTTGCCTTCTGCATTAGCAATAATTTCGGGATCACCCGCTTGCATTACTGCCATTGCACTGTTTGTTGTTCCTAGGTCTATGCCTATTATTTGTCCCATATTGTTTTCCTTTCAATTATTAGCACGTTACTGTTTGCTCTGCTAATAATTGTATCATACTAAAACTAGCACTCGCAAGTCAAGAGTGCTAGTTTTTTTAAAAATCTTTTTTGCAATTATTGTTTGCCAACTTGAACCATGGCGTGGCGAACAACCTTACCATCTAGCATAAAACCACTCTGAAGAACTGCAGTAATAACCTCTTTTTCGCCATCTCCATCTTGCATGCTTACGGCATCGTGCAAATCTGGGTTAAATTCATCTCCCACGGCGCCAATCTTTACTAAACCAATACCCTGAAGTTGAGAGTTTAACTGTTTTTCTACACCTGCAACACCTTTTACCCAAGCATGGTCAGCTATATCTTGAGGCTGGTGTACTATAGCTCTTTCTAAATTATCTATAATTGGTAACAAAACAGATACAGCTTGTTCTTTACCTAGAGCTACGGCACGTTGTTTTTCTTCTTCTGAGCGGCGTTTATAATTTATATATTCTGCCTGAATACGCTTTATGTCGTCTGTTAGCTCTTGAATAATCTTTTGATTATTATTTTTTTTAAATTTTTTTTGCTTTACAGGTTTATTGACAATATTTTCTTCTGAATTAGTTGGTTGAGTTTGATCTGACATTTTATAGTACCCTTTCTAATAATTGCCCAGTATGGCGCACTAGCCCCATTACTTGTTTATAGCTTTGGCGCGTTGGGCCAACAACACCAATATAGCTTCTGTCGCTATACGGGCTACGATATTTACTAATTATTAAGCTACAGCCACTTGTTTTACCAATTGGATTTTCTGCGCCTATATATACACTCAACGGCTCATTTGGAGATGCTTCTTGTAACCATGGCTCTAAATTATCTAATAATTTTGCAACCTCTTGTACAGCATCGCCATTTGTAAATTCTGGCTGGCTAAATAGGTAAGATATGCCACTCATATAAAGTTGATCACCAATAGTTGCAATAGATAGATTATGAGTAATATCAACTAGGCTATCTACGGCTGAACGAATAGTTAAGCTAGACCTACCTGTGTTTTTTACTCTTACATCAATCGCTCTCGCATTGCGATTGACTGTATCTAATGGCACTTCTCCGGCTTCTATATTTTTTTGAGATAAGTCTGTAACGGCATTTACGTAAAACCGGTAGCCCTTGTCTGTTGGTATACGGCCAGCCGATGTATACGGCTGTTCTATAAAACCGGTTTCTTCTAGCCTAGCCATCTCGGCCCTAATTGTGGCAGACGATACTTTAAAGGTTTTTGCCAATAAAACAGAACCTACCGGAGCAGCAACTTCGGCATATTGTTCTACAATTGCATACAGTATTTTAGCTTGTCTTTCGGTCATAATGCTAATTATAATTATATCTTACTTAGCACTATAGAGTCAAGAGTGCTAAAAGTTTGCTAAGTATACTTTTAGCTCTTTAATTAGCTCCTTGGCATGATCATGGGCATTATCTTGTTCTGTTTGGCCAAAAGTATCTGTTGTAATATGTTCGTGCAAAGTTTGTGATGTTTGATCTATACTATCGTTAATAATATATTTAAAATAATCTCTTTTTAGGGCGAATTCAATTTCTTCTATTGCACTAGTAAGACGTCTTACTTTTTCATCTTTGTCCATTACGCCCCTGCCATCTAGCCTGCGCATCCATTCATCAAACTTTGGAGGTAAAATAAATACCGGAATTACGTGTTTACTTAAATTCATAATAGTGTCGCAACCCTGAATATCTACATCTGTTATTGGTATTGTGTGGTTACTTGCTGCATGCTTAAGCTCATTTACGTTAATGCCAGAAACCTGTTGATTATGAATAAGAGCTGCCTCTACATAATTACCGCTTTTTAAACCATCTAAAAACTGATCTTCTGATTTAAACCAATATTCTGTTCCGTTTGTTTCTAAGATACCGTTATTTTTACGAGGTTTTCTGGTTGTATCAGATATAACAAAATAATATCTACCAGTTTGAAGCAAATGTCTTATAACCGTGTTTCTACCAGAAGCAGATGGTGCCGACAATAATACAAATGGATTTTCTTTTAATAAACTAAGTAAATCTCCATTGGGCTTATAGTTATTTAAAACAAGCTTAAAATCATTAAGCTTTACTAGCGGAGACGTGCTTGCATCAATCATGTAATTACTATACCGTAATAGTATGACTAATACTACAAAAGCACCTGATTTTAATTTACCAGACCAAGATGGTAACATGCATTCTTTAAAACAATATAAGGGAAAATGGGTAATATTATACTTTTATCCTAAAGACGCTACCCCAGGCTGTACAAAAGAAGCTTGCAGCTTTAGAGATGGCCGAGATTACTTACAAGAGCAAGGTGTGGTTGTACTTGGTGTTTCAAAAGACAGCGTAGACAGCCACAAAAAATTTGCTACTAAACATAACTTAAATTTTACTTTGCTAAGTGACGAAAGCGCAGATACAATTAAAGCCTACGGGGCTTGGGGTATAAATAAATTTATGGGCAAAGAATACGAGGGCGTTAAACGTAATACTTATTTAATTGACCCATCTGGCAATATTGCTAAAACTTACCTAAAAGTTAACCCCATTACACACGTTGGCAACATTACTAAAGACCTTGCCGAACTCAATAAATTGCATTAAACATTACCAATACCATAAAGATAGTTTAATCCTTATGATCAGCTATTAATCTAGTAAGTTAGGCATATTTATACAAAAAAGCATAATCCTAATATTGCCCCGTTATATTTGTGTGTATAAATATATCCACAAAAATATTATACTGATAAAGGAAGCAGCATTATTAAAAAGTAAGCCTCAAAAAATGAATACATCAAAATCACAAATAGACGGTTCGACATTAACTACATACGGTGCTACAGCGGCAAGATCGCTCGTTGATAAGAAAGAAGTGCCAGACGTATCACAAAATACAGGTTCGATTAATTTTATTAATAGAACATATGAAGCATGTATTTTTCATGAAGTATCATTAGATGAGGAAGTAACGACATTTCGTGAAGAAATGGGGAAAGAAGGATATACAGAACTAGAAATTAAAACTCTATTTGATAGTTCTGGTGGTTTAATGACTATTTATGATGCTCTGGAGAGATTTCGCGACGAAGACACAACAAGACCAATAGATGAACGAGGGTATTTACTGGGTTTAACAAACCCTGGATACGGTATATATCAAGGCTACGCAGAAATATTCCAAACACGTATGTGGTACGAAGTTTATCAAGAACTATTTGATGGCGATCAATCAGAAAATACTGATCAATTTATGCAAAATATTACAGATATCTCAAACACCTAGGAAGATAGCAGACCTATAATATTTATGATCCCTACTGACATTTTCTCAAGTCCTCAAAGCGGCGTTACGGCAAATGAGTTACGTTGGCTAATAGAAAACCCAGAAAGCGTACAAAACGTTTTTTTTGTTTTTGGGGCTTACGATGCGGTAGATAAAGGCTACTTACATGACGGTATGTGGCATAGTAAAATTGGGCTTGAAGATATTATGCGTAATTATCCAAATAATAGAAAAGATAAGTACCGACTCGATATGGGCAACCTATTTGACACCGTGGGCGCGCTATTATCTGAAGACGAATTTACAGAATTAGCTAAATATCCATTAGATTTTTTAATACAAGAGATTCTTGTACAACAAGCACATAATACATACTCAACAGGTCAGATTGTGGCACAATTGCGCAAATGTGGAAAAGAATACATCAGAAATATTATGCGAAATAAATTATCTCATCTCGTTACCTTATAGCTTACGGATAAACAACTCAATTATAAACATAATTACTTAAAGACGTTTAGTCTCTTTTTAGTAGAACTGTAAAGGCTTCGGCCGGGATGTCTACTTTGCCAAAACGTTTCATGCGTTTTTTGCCTTTGGCTTGCTTGGCAAGCACCTTTTTTTTGCGCGATACATCGCCACCGTATAGGCCGGTTGTAACGTCTTTTCTGTAGGCGCTTAAATCTTCTCTGGCAACAAAACGCGAGCCAACAGCGGCTTGCAAAGCTACCTGAAAGTTTTGTCGCGGTATTACCTCTTTAAGCTTTTTAACAGTTGTTCTACCCAGTGCATCTGCCTCTGTTTTATGAACCATTATCCCAAGTGCATCTACGCGCTCTCCGGCTACATAAAAATCCAACCTTACCAAATCTTGTTGCCTATAATCACTAAGCTCGTAGTTAAAAGAACCATAACCACTTGTAATGCTTTTAAGCTGATCGTAAAAGTCTGTTAATAAATTAGCTAAAGGGGCTTCAAAAGTAATTAAAGCAAGTTGAGCATCTACAAAACTAATATTTTTATGTAAACCACGTTTACCAACAATTAGCTGAATTACCGCCCCAACGTACTCTTTAGGGCAGACAACCTCGCCATTTATCCAAGGTTCTTTAATGCTGGCAATCTTTGCAGGGTCTGGCAGGTCTGAAGCACTTTTTATATCTATTTCTTCTCCATTAATTAAGTTTACCTGGTAATCTGTGCTGGGGTTTGTAACAACAAGTTCTAAGTTATATTCACGCTCTAGGCGTTCTTTAATAATATCCATATGAAGCAACCCCAAAAAGCCAATGCGCATACCAAAACCCAAAACAGGCGAATTTTCTGGTGCAAATTGCAAAGCAGAATCACTTAGGCTAAGTTTTTCTACAGCATCTTTTAGCAGTTGATAATTTTCGTTACTATCAGGAAAAAACCCGGCATATACAAAAGGCCTAACTTCTTTATAGCCTGGTAATGCTTTAACCGCTTGATTATCTTGCAATGTAACGGTATCTCCAACTCTTGCTTCTCGCGTACTCTTAAGGTTTGTAACAATGTAACCAATTTCTCCGGTTTGGAGTGAACTAGTTGGTTGCATATCTGGGGTTAAACACCCAACCTCTAGGGCAAGACCACTACTATTGGTCCCAATCATATGTATTTCTTGAGATTTATTTATATGGCCGTCTACTACGCGCACATACAATATAACACCGCGATAATCGTCGTAGTAACTGTCGAATATTAAAGCCCTGGTTTGTGTATTACTATCTATTTGTGGCGGTGGAACATTTAAAATAACTGTATCTAGTACTGCTTCTACACCTTGTCCGGTTTTAGCTGATATTTTTAAAATATCTTCTTTTTGGCAACCCAAAAGAGAAATTACCTCTGAACTAACTCGCTCAACATCTGCGGCAGGCAAGTCTATCTTATTTAAAACAGGAATAATTGTTAAATCTGCTGCTAAGGCTAAATATACGTTAGCTAAGGTTTGTGCTTGGATACCCTGGCTAGCATCTACAACTAAAATTGCGCCTTCGCAGGCCTCTAAACTACGAGAGACCTCATAACTAAAATCTACATGCCCCGGCGTATCTATAAGATTAAGTTGATAGTTCTTGTAATACATTCTTACGGGCGCTAGCTTAATTGTTATGCCCTTTTCTCTTTCTAGATCCATTTTATCTAGCAACTGGGCTTTCATATGGCGCTTATCTACCGTTCCAGTTACTTCCATTAGCCTATCGGCTAGCGTACTTTTACCATGATCTATATGGGCAATAATACAAAAATTTCTTATTTGTTCCATTTTATACAGCCTTTATTGCGCCTAGGGCTATTCTTTTGGCTTTATTAACTACGGTTTTGGCCTCTGGTAGCCCAAATACATAAGACATTAAAATATGAACAGAAAATGCAAAAAAAGCAATTATGCTAAGCTTTGCAATTAAAACAAAACCAGTGTCCGTAGAGGCAAGTGGTAAAATTTGGATCAGAATAAATGATGCCACGGCAGTAAACCCACTTACGGCCAATAACTTTATTAAAGATTGTAAAAACAAATCTGTAAATAATTTTGGATCTCGACGCATCATTATTAGCACTAATATAATTACTTCTGTTGCAGCAACTATACTCTGAGCAAGCGCCAAACCAACTATACCGTAAGCATCTGGCTTGGCAAGATTATATGCCAAAAATATATTTAAACCTATAACAAATAAAGAAACATAAAGTGGGGTTTTGGTATCTTTATGAGCATAAAAGTATCTAGATATAAGTGTATAAATTATTCTAAAAAACACTGCTATACACAAAAAACCAAATATCATAGCTATTTCGCTGCTGCTTCTGGCAAAAATTATACGCGCTAAATATGCTCTACCAAAAAAAGCCACAATTATAACTGGTAAAGCTATCCAAATCATAGTTCTTAACACGTACACAAATTCTTTTCTAAATAAATCTTCTCTGCCCCTAGAAAGTAACTCTGTTAAGCGCGGAAAAGCAGCGGTAGAAATTGCGTTTCCTATTAACATTACTGGGGCATTGTGTAAAACTAACGCATTTTCATACCAGCTTACAGACCCAGTAACCAGCCTAGATGCAAATCTTGTTTCAATTATAGCATTAATACTATCTATACCCTGGTCTATTGCCCTGGCTGGCAAAAGACGCAAAACCTCTATAAAACTCTTATTTTTAAAATCTATAGAAGGTTTATACCTAAACTTTAAGCCAACCATACCAAGGGCTACTACAAGCAGCTGCATTACAGCACCAATGGCTACACCCACACTTAAGCCCACAACTCCCAAGCTGTTATTAAATACAAAAATACTTACAATAATAGCGCTGTTATAAAACAATGGTGCTATGGCAATAAAAAAGAATCTCCCTACGGCCTGCTGAACGGTTGATAATATAGTAGAAATTGCAAAAATAAATATATTTACAGATACTATTCTCATAATTGCAACCGAAAGCTCTAACTGCTCTGGAGTAAAACCAGGGGCAACTACATGGGTCATAAGAGGATTCGCAAAAACAATCAATAATACCGAAGCAACAAGAGCAATTATCCCCAAAAAGTTTAAAATATAACTCGTTACATCCCAAGCGGCATTTTTGCTTTTTTGCAGTTGATCACTTAAAACAGGCAAAAACGCAACACCCAAAGCACCAGAGGCTAACGTAAAAAATATTAGATCTGGTATTTTAAAAGCAGCAAAATATGCATCAGAAGTAAAAACATTAAAGTTTGCATTAATTAGTTTAGTGCGTAAAACACCCAAAAATATGCCTATGAAAGAAGTACCAGCAAGTAGGGCAGCGGCCGATCCTAGGCTAACCCGTTGGTTTGCTCTGCGCAGAAAACGGTTCATTGCTTAATAACCACCATTTCACGCTAGTAAAGCGTTGCTTCTTTTGGTAATACCGTACCAGTTAATAGTTCTAAGACTTGCTCGGCTTCTACTGTTTCTTTTTCTAATAGAACATCTTTTAGGGCATCTAGTTGCTTTTTATTTGCAACAATAACGGCCCTGGCACGTCTTGCTGCCTCTGTAATAAGAGATTCAACTTCGTCATCTATAACCTTGGCGGTTTCGTCCGAATATTGGCGTTCAGATACTAGCCTGTCTAGCATCATGCCACCCTCTACATGAAAAACTTGATCTCGCAACTGTTTACCCATACCTTGATTTACAACCATATCACGAGCAAGCTCGGCGGCTTTTTGTAAATCACTACCCGCGCCCGTGGTCACTCTATCTATGCCATAGACCACTTCTTCTGCTATTCTTCCACCAAGCATACGGGCCAAAACATCTTTAAACTCTATAATGCTATGATAGCTTTTATCTTCTGGTGGTATAAACCAAGTTACGCCACCGGTGCCGCCACGAGGTATTATGGTTACCTTATGAACCATATCACTATCTGGCAAAACATGGCCAACTACAGCATGCCCAGCCTCGTGATAGGCTGTTAGTTCTTTTTCTTTATCGTTCATTACTTTGCTTTTACGTTCTGGGCCTATAGCTACTTTCTCGAATGCTTCTGTAATATCATTGGCAGTAATTTTTGTTCGATTAGCCCTAGCCGCAATAATGGCAGATTCATTTGCAATATTTGCAAGATCGGCCCCGCTAGAACCAGCCGTTTTAGCTGCAAGAGAATCTAAATCTACACCCTTTTCTAAAGGTTTTTTCTCAAAATGGACCTTTAAAATAGCTAGGCGATCTTTTCTGTCTGGCAAACCAATACCTACTCTGCGGTCAAACCTTCCGGGTCTAAGTAATGCGGGGTCTAAAACATCCATTCGATTGGTTGCGGCCAAAACAATAACGTTCTGGCCTTGTTCAAAACCATCCATTTCTACCAATATTTGATTTAGCGTTTGCTCACGCTCGTCATGCCCGCCACCCATACCGCTACCACGACGACGGCCAACAGCGTCGATTTCGTCTACAAAAATAATACATGGGGCATTCTTTTTTGCTTTATTAAACAAATCTCTAACCCTACTTGCCCCTACCCCAACAAACATTTCTACAAATTCTGACCCAGATATACTAAAGAACGGTACGTTAGCTTCACCTGCAACGGCCCTAGCCATTAGTGTTTTACCTGTACCGGGGGGGCCAACTAGCAAAACACCTTTTGGTATACGCGCACCAACAGCCAGAAACTTTTTTGGATATTTTAAGAATTCAACAACCTCTTCTAGGTCTATCTTTGCTTCATCGTTTCCGGCAACGTCTTTAAATTTAACTGTTTCTTTTTCGTTACCATAAAGACGCGCACTACTTTTACCAAATCCCATAGCTTGGTTGCCTTGGCCTTGGGCGCTACGTAATATAAATATTAATACACCAACAATAATAATTACGGGCAACAAATTAATCGCAAGCGCCGTAATGGTTGCGCTGCTACTACTTGCTGCCTTAAAATCTACTGTTACATCTCTATTTGTTAAGCCCCCTGGGCCATACAAATTAGCCGTTGTATCTCTACGGGTTTTTTCTGTTGCCTTCTCTTGATCTTTAGGAGTTATCTCAATTGTGTCACCTTTTACCACCAATTTAGATATTTCACCCCTGTTGGCACGATTCATTACATCATTAAAAGACTGTTCTGATAATTTAGCTGGTTGCCTAAAACTTAATAAAAAGACTCCAATAAAAATTGTAATAATTATTGCAAAACCAATATTCTTATAAAGCCGTTTTTTAGCATTAGGCTTTTTTGTCGATTGCTTCTTTTTATCCATATTGTTTTATTATACTAACTTTTTATCTGTTTGACTACGCTTTTTAAACCTTGCAGACCTTTTTGTTAATAATACATCAACTCCACTGGCTTGAAGCTGCTTTCCTTGAGGTTTTGTTTTTATACCCACAACTACTCTTTCTATTGTAGGGCGGTCAACATCTATAGCACCATTTTGTATCAATAATAAGCGAATAATCTCGCT
>CAYRFD010000006.1:0-2007 GCA_964423475.1 uncultured Candidatus Saccharibacteria bacterium | reverse complement strand
CAATATCGTGAGGTAAAGTTACAAACCAACTTCTGCTTAGAACAGGTTTGCCCTTATGTAGACCCTTGTAAAGCAGAGCCTGAAGTTCATTATCTATTTGCTTATTTTTGTACTCTGTTTGGGATATAAGGTTTAATAGATTCTTACGATCTGTTTGCGATATTTTTGGCAAAACTTTGTGTCTTAATTTATTACGTAAAATTGTTAAATCTTGATTAGTTATATCCTCGTTCCATTGTAAATTATTGTTATTTGCGTAATTGTAAATGTCTTTTTTTGATACATGTAGCAAGGGCCGTATTTTGTATTTTGTAGATTGTAAAGAAGACACCCCGCTCCTGCCTGTGCCTCTAATAATATTTATAAAACAAGTTTCTATTACATCGTCTTGGTGATGGGCGGTTATGATTGCCTGTGCGGAATATTCTTTTTGAATTTTAATTAATGAATTATAACGCTCCAAACGAGCCATAGTTTCATTTGTATCTTCTCTAAGGTTTAATTTAATTACTTTAAATGGATAATTATATTTTATAGCCAAGTCTTTAACCAACTCTTCATCTTTATATGAATCTTTTCTTATGCCGTGGTTTATATGAGCAACCACCAAATTATCATATTTATGCTCATTTAGCATATGTAACAAAACAACAGAATCTACGCCACCAGAAACAGCTACAATATATGTGTTTTCCGTAAATAATTGTTTAGTATTTATCATGATTATCAATTATTTATAGTAACATATGCAACTAAAGCATTTATTTAACAAAATACCTTTAGGTTTTATAATTACATTACATAGTGCAATTAACGTACAATGCATAAATTGTTCTAATGGAAATAAAATATATTTTTTGTTAATATATACTTAGTTAAGTAACAAAATAACACTAAATACTATGGGTGGGGATACCATGAACAATGGGATGGCACAGCAAAATGACGCCTTAAATCAAGTTCCGTTAGTTAAAACTATTGACGGAATATACCGCCAAAGAATTAATAATTATAACCAAATAAATACCACCGATTACCCAATAAACTCAGACCAAGACGGCCCTATATATATCCCCACAGAAACTAACAATGGGCCAGCAACAACTAATCAATCAATTGATGGAGTTTACAAACTACCGGCAAATAATAACTCGGTTAAATACTATCCTCAAACAGGCAATCCGCAACAACACTACAATCATACAATTAATAATAACGAAGGCACACAACCCACATACAACTATCGAAATACAAGACCAAAACCATATCTACAATCTGTTGACGGTATGACGAAAAAACGTTTTGGGTCACGTCAATATAATAATTATAATAGCCTATATCAACAAAATGTTAACCACCAAAACAGTAGCCAAGCACCGCAACAGCAAAATTACTCAAATATTAACCGGCCACATGCAGAAATACATATACCCATAGCGTCATCAGTAGAACCAGTTAATCATTCTACCCAGACTAATATAGATAATAATGTTCAAACAGAACAACAAAACACTCACAGTCAAAGAGCTAACTATACAGATAATAATGTAGCTAAACCAAAAAACACAACATATTTAGATATTATAAATACTGTTTTATTGATAAGTATTTTATCTGTAACTATTTTAATACTACTAAATATTTAGTTACGTAATAACTAATTGTTTGCTCACGCTGAGGCCGCTCGTGCAAAACCTCTCCCTTGCCCAACAAAAAAACCCAGATTTCTGGGTGTTTTTGTTGGTAGCAGGTGAGGGCCGCCAGTGGCGGTCTGCAAGAAAATCTTCTCTTGTAAACTTGTTTACAAAGACGAAGTTTTGAGCCCGCAGAATGCGGGCGAGGCTTGAACAAACGTACGATGATAAACTAGCTTTGCTATTTAATCATCTACTATTTATTGTCAAATAACACATTTGACAATAAGCTGCTCCCTCTGAGGCCGCTCGTGCAAGACCTCTCCCTTGCCCAACAAAAAAACCCAGATTTCTGGGTGTTTTTGTTGGTAGC
>CAYRFD010000005.1:18846-32781 GCA_964423475.1 uncultured Candidatus Saccharibacteria bacterium | reverse complement strand
TTGCCCACCAAAATCTTACTAGTATATAAAGCATAGGCGCGATATAATAGTAATAATAAGGAGATAAATAATGATAATAGTACTAATAGTTATTGCAGTTCTGGTTGTAGGTTTGTTATTGTATGGTGTTTTAACGTATAACGGACTTGTAAAATTAAATGTACGCGTAGAAGAAGCCTGGAGTGATATTACTGTTCAGTTAAAAAGACGATACGATCTTATACCCAACCTAGTATCTGCAGTGCAGGGCTATGCCAAACACGAAAGTAGCGTTTTTCAGAACGTTACAGAGGCACGCGCTCATGCTTTAGATGCAAATGGAGTTAAAGAAACGGCCGAGGCAGAAAACATGCTGTCTGGCGCATTAAAAAGTCTTTTTGCGGTAGCAGAAAGTTACCCAGATTTAAAAGCAAGTGATAATTTTAAACAATTGCAAGACGAGCTAGTAGACACAGAAGATAAAATTCAAGCTTCTCGCCGATTTTATAACGGTTCTGCAAGAGATCTAAACATTAAGATTAAGACGTTTCCTAATACTTTATTTGCAAGGCAGCTTGGTTTTGGCGAAAAAGAATTTTTTGAGCTTTCAGATCAAGAAAACGATGCCGTACAGCAACCAGTATCAGTTAAGTTTTAGGTAACAACTTAAATGTATAGAGAAATTGCTGCTAATAAGCGCAAAACCGTTTTATTAATGTTTACATTTTTTGTGTTGATTGGCTTAATTAGTTTTGCGGCGGCAATGTATTTTAAAGACTATTTTATTACTGTTTTTGCGATAATTTTTGCGCTTGGCTACGCGCTTTGGGGTTACTTTGCTTCTGACAAAACGGCACTTGCTATGAACAATGCTAAGCAAATAGAAAAATCAGACAATCCAAGATTGTGGAGAATAGTAGAGAATCTAAGCATTACCACAGGCTTGCCTATGCCCGCAGTTTATATTATTGACGATCCGGCCCTTAATGCCTTTGCCACAGGAAGAGACCCTAGCCATGCATCTGTAGCAGTAACTACAGGATTATTAGATATTTTAGACGATAAAGAGTTGCAAGGCGTTATGGCTCATGAGCTTGGTCATATTCAAAATTACGATATTAGGTTAACAATGATTGCTTTTGGGTTGGTTGCGGCAATTTCTATTTTAAGCGATTTTATAATGCGTAGTTTGTTTTGGGGTAGTTTTGGTAATAAGAGCGAAAACAGTAGCCCTATTCTATACATAGCATTATTTTTTGCAGTAATTGTTATACCTATAGTGGCTACAGTTGTTCAGCTTTCTATATCTCGTAAAAGAGAGTACTTAGCAGATGCTACGGGGGCATTAACCACAAGATACCCAGAAGGTCTTGCTAGCGCATTACAAAAAATTGCCGATAATGGATCGGTTATGAAAAAACAAAACACTTCTACGGCACATTTGTTTATAGCCAACCCTTTAAGCGGTGGTGTTGTTTCAAAGCTTTTTAGTACACACCCACCAATAGAAGAGCGCATTGCTAAGTTAAACCAAATAGGCGCAAAGGCATAATTTACATATGAAATACACTCCAACAAAAAAAGAAAAAAAGATAAAACAACCAAAAACGGTAAAAAAAACTATTAAGTTGGGCGCTTTGTATAAACAGGCTTGGATAGATTTTGCAACATTTTACAAACCACTGGTTGGAATTACAGCAGTTTTTGGCATAATATATTTTATTTTTGCTGCAAAATTTAGTCTTTTTCCGTCTTTAGAAGATATTCAAGATTCTTTGTCTGTTTATGTAGGTGATAGTGTAAGCGGAGCAATTAGCTCTACTACATTAATTGGTGTTTCTATTACTAATATTTCTAATGCCAATAGTACACTACTTCAGCTTTTACTGTTTTTACTAGCAAGTACGGCCATTGTATGGGCAATGCGTAAGCACCGGGGTCTTAAAAAAACTAGTGTTTTGCAAGCTTATTACGAAGGCCCAGCAAACATAGTACCGTTATTATTGGTTTGTGTAATGTTACTTCTAACTTTAATACCAGCTTCTATTGCTGCAACCGTACTATCTTCTGGTTTACCTTTAGCTTCTACTACAGTTGAGCTTTTGGTTATGTATAGTATTGCAATTGTTTTATTAGGTTTAAGCGTATATTTTTGGCTTATTTGGTGGCCAGCTTTTTACATTAGTATGTTACCCGGGGCAAGGCCAATTGCTAGTATGCGTGTTGCGGCGCAATTAACAAAATACCAAAGAGCAAAAGTTTTTAGGCGTAGTTTATTTGTATGTATAAGTATAATATTAACCTTTTTTGTTGTAGTTTTTCCTTTTGCGATAATTGAACAGCGCTTAGTACCGTTTATAGTTTATGTGGTTGTATTATTATTATTTTGTTGGATGCACGTAATATTTTTTACGCTTTATCGGAGTATGGTAGATGACGCAGACAAACCCAGCGCAAAGAATTAACCAATTAGTTAAACTTATTAATCAATATAATTACGAGTATCATGTGCTTGATACACCCAGCGTAGATGATGCGGTGTGGGATAGTTTAATGGCCGAGCTTAAACAATTAGAGCAAAAATATCCTAGTTTAATTACGCCGGAATCACCCACTCAGCGCGTGGGTGATAAACAAATAAATGGATTTGTAAAAAAAGAACATAAAAAAAGAATATTAAGCTTAAACGATGTTTTTAGCTTGCAAGAAGTTAAAGATTGGTACAAACGCATAATTAAACTAGACGAAAGAGTAGCTAAATCTTTATTTTGGGGTGATATAAAGATGGATGGCCTTAGCTGTGCCCTGTGGTATAAAGATGGGGTTTTAGAAGCCGCAGTAACAAGGGGTGATGGTTTTGTGGGCGAGGACGTAACAAATAATGTTAAAGTAATACCATCTGTTCCGCTTAGGTTAAGAACAACTAAAGAAACATCTAATTTTGCAATAGGCTATACAGAAGTTCGCGGCGAAATTGTTATGTACAAAAAAGATTTTATAGAGCTTAATAATCTAATGCAAAAAAATAAAGAAAAGCTATATGCCAACCCACGTAATTTAGCTGCCGGTACAATAAGACAGCTAGATCCAAGCATTGTAGCGCAGCGTAAGTTATATTTTAGGCCATTTGATATGCTAAGAGAAGATCCAGGGGAGCTAAAAACTCAGCAACAAACTTACAAAGCATTGGCAGATTTGCAATTTTTGGTTAATAGTCAGGCAAAATTATTAAATAATATAAACGACATAGAAAAATTTGCAGAATATTGGAAGGAAAAGCGCCATGAACTACCTTTTAACACAGATGGTTTAGTTATAAAAATAAATGATCGTTTGCTTTATGATTCTTTAGGAGTTGTAGGTAAAAACCCCAGGGCCGCAATAGCTTTTAAATATCCTGCCTTAACGGCCACTACTAAAATAGTAGATATAATAATAAGTATTGGTAGAACAGGTGCAGCAACACCCGTTGCTGTTTTAGAGCCAGTATTTTTGGCGGGCAGTACTGTACAAATGGCAACATTGCATAATCAGCAAGAAATTGCTAAAAAAGATATTAAAATTGGTGATACAGTTGTTGTGCAAAAAGCAGGTGATATAATCCCAGAGGTTATAGAACCTATTGTAGGTTTAAGAAACGGCTCAGAAAAGTCTTTTGCGATGCCAAAAGAGTGCCCAGATTGCCAAACAACTCTAGAAAAACCAAGTAACGAGGTTGTATGGCGTTGCCCAAATACTAGATGCCCCGCCAGAACGTGGCGGCATATTCAGCATTTTGCTTCTAAGCCTGCATTAAATATAGATGGCTTGGGTGAAAAGAATGTTATGGTTTTGTTAGATAATGGTTTAATAAGTGATGCGGCCGATTTATATAAACTTAGCAAAGACCAAGTTATAAAATTAGAAAGATTTGCAGATTTAAGCGCCGATAATTTAATAAATGCAATTGTTGCTAAAAAAAATCCACCTTTGGCTAAATTTATTTTTGCCTTAGGCATTAGGCACGTTGGTGCACAAACAGCTATAGATATTACCAATAAATATAAAACTTTTGATGCAATAACAAATACAAATTTACAAGAATTATTAACAATAGACGGTGTAGGAGAGGTGGTTGCAGAAAGCATAGTAACGTGGTTTTCTGATCCATCTAATATAAAATTATTAAAAAAGTTTGCAGACAATGGGGTTACCCCTAAAAATCAAAAAGAATCTAGGGGTGGGCCTCTTAACGGTAATAGTTTTGTTATTACGGGTAGTTTAAATAGTATGGGTAGGCAAGAGGCAGCCGATAAAATTATTGCCCTTGGGGGTACTTTTCAGACTTCTGTTGGCAAAGGCACAACTTATTTAGTTGCAAACGATGCAGTTGGTACAAGTAAATTAGCTAAAGCCCAAAAATTTGGTACAAAAATTATTAAAGAAGAAGATTTACTTAAGTTATTAAATGCATAAATTAGTTTTTGCTACCACTAACTCTCGTAAAATTAAAGAGGCAAAAGCCGCGTGTGAGCCCGCTGGTATATTTATTATCCCCCAAAACTTAGATATAGAAGAAATTCAAAATCCAGATGGTAAAAAAGTTGCTATGCATAAAGCTAAACAGGCATTTAATATATTACAAAAACCAGTTGTAGTTACAGATACATTTTGGAACATATCAGCATTAAATGGGTTTCCGGGGCCATACATGAAAGACGTTGATATTTGGTTTAGTGTTTTAGATTGGCAAAATTTACTTAGAAATAAAAATAAAGAGGCCATTTGTTATGAAAACGTAGTTTTTGCGGATAAAACAGGTAAACTACATTACTTTGTATCTACTTTTAAGGGTGAGTTTGTAAATGAACCGTCTGGTAGCTTAAATAATTTAAATCTAGAGCGTATGTTTAGTTTTGATGGCGGCAAAAACACCTTGGCAGATCTTCACGACAATAATAAGTTAGCGTATCATCCAGATGATTATTGCTGGGCAGATTTTGTCATATGGTACAAAAATAAATATCTATAAATTGTATAGGTTATAATGTTTGTATGATTAATAAAACTTTAAAAACTATTGGGACGCATGACGGGTCTTTTCATACAGATGATGTGTTTTCTGTTGCTACACTACTTTTGCTATATCCTAATGCAAAAGTTACTCGCACAAGAGATTTAGATGTTTTAAATAAGCAAGATTTAATTGTAGATGTTGGTGGAGTATATGATGACAATGTTTTAAGATATGATCATCACCAACTTGGTTATAAAGAGTTACATACAAATGGGATAATGCGTAGTGGCTTTGGCTTAATATGGAAACATTATGGTATGCAACTTGCTAAAACAGAATTTGTATTTAACGCTATAGATGATGGTTTGGTTGCAACTATAGATGGTTTAGATAATGGGCAACAAATATATAGTAATGACAAGTATGGCACAAATATTCATACCATAAGTGACTATATAGAAAATCATAACCCTACAAACCGTAACCCTAGCTACGAGCAATACAATAACTCATTTTTTGCAACTGTGCCACTAGCGCAAGATTATATAAAAGTTCTTTTAAAAAAATATCAACAGCAAGAGGCAGATAGTAAATTATTTGATAAATATTATTCCACTAGTAATTCAGAGCAATATGTTGTGTTGCCAGAATCTATAAATTTTTCTAACGCCATTTATAAATACCCAAAACTTTTGTATGTTATATTTAAGCGCCCAGATGGTGATTGGTGCGTTAGGGCGGTTGCCAAAAACCCTAAAGAGCCATTTGTGCAAAGAATGAACTTTCCGGATGATTGGTGTGCAAAAACAAACTCATATTTGCAAAAAATTACAGGTGTTAAAACTGCAAAATTTTGCCATAGAGCAGGTTTTTTGGCTGTAGCTACTAATAAAGAAGATGCAATATTGTTAGCTCAAAAATCTATTGCCGAGAATCAGTTAAAAAACTGAGGGTTTTTTTCTAATAAATCACAAGCTTGTTTGTAATATTCGTTAACACGAGGGTCTATATCTATTTTGCCATTTTTAACTTTTTTAAGCTGTTTTAGGCTAATATTATGCTGGTGCCAAGCTGCTCCATTTTGAGTAATATTAAATAGTAGTGGCATAAGCTTATCTAACGCATAAACAAATACTGCTTCTTTGTTAGATTTGTTTTTGTACTGAGTAATATATACATGTAAATCCGCAAAATCTGGCCATTCTTGTTTTAGCGTTTTTGCTGCCTTAGCCTCTTTTATGGGTTTTGCATCAAGATCGTCTTTATGGGCAAAAACTGATGTATCACCAGAATATACTTCTACTAAATCGTGCGCTAAAGCTATTTTTATAACTATATTTTGGTCTAAATTATCAAAAAATCCTGCTAAATACCACGACACCATGGCTAAAGAATAGCTATGCTCTACGTCATTTTCTGCAACATTAGAATTTTTGTAATATAGGACTGCTCTGTTAATTTCTTGAAATTGGTTTAGCAACTCATGTAGCTGTAAAATGCGCCGTAGTGATGGTTTTTGATGCTTTGTCATTTTTAGTATTATATCTTGACGTTACAATAATGTATAATTATTTATTGTTGGGGCATTAGTTTATTTGGAGCGCCTGCGGCTAATGTAAAATAGCACTAGCGCGATAGCAAAAGTGTTAATTGTACTTTATCAATTAATAAGTCATAATTACCAAATATATATGGGGCATTAGCTCAGTTGGCTAGAGCGCTTCGCTGGCAGCGAAGAGGTCAGGAGTTCGAGTCTCCTATGCTCCACCATTGTTTTGATCTAAATATGTTAAATTTGTAAATTTTTGTAGATAGGCGTATTAATTATTAATACATTTAATAATTTTTGGGAGTATATATGTCTAAAGAACAAAATACATTTAAATCAACAACTTTTAAAGACCAAGTTAAAAAGGTTAAAATTGGCAATACAACAGAAACAGTTTTATGTGGATATAATGCTGACGGTACCAGAAATTTAAGTGGATTAAAGAAGGCATTTAAGGGTGTAGATCAGCTTGCTGTTATTGGGTGGAGTTCGCAGGGGCCTGCACAGGCTCAAAATTTGCGAGATTCTTTTAAAACTGCCGGCGTACCAACAAAAGTTATTGTTGGGTTGCGCAAAGGTTCTAAATCTCGCAAGAGTGCAAATAAGGCTGGTTTTAAAGAGAAAGATGGCACTTTATTAACACCAGAACAAGCACTAAAAAGTAGTGACATGGTATTATTCTTAATTGCCGATGCAGCTATGGCAGAACATGGCCAAAAAATGATTGCTCAAATGAAGCCTGGCAGCACGGTTGGGCTATCTCATGGTTTTTATTTAGGCCATTTAAAAAATATTGGCCAATCTATTAGAAAAGATGTAGACGTTGTTGGAGTTTGCCCTAAGGGCATGGGGCCATCTGTTCGCCGCTTATACGAACAGGGCAGTGGTATAAATAATAGTTTTGCAGTTGTGCAAGGTGGTGTTAGCGCACAAGATAAAGCGCTTGGGTGGTCTGTTGGCCTTGGTGCACCTTATACTTTTAAAACCACTCTCCAAAACGAATGGAAGTCTGATATTTTTGGTGAGCGTGCTATGTTGCTTGGTGGTGTTCATGGTGTAGTAGAGGCATTATATTCGTGGCAGTTAGAGCATAAGTCAAAGCCAGAGGTTGCGTACGTAAAGATTGTAGAAGCAATTGTTGGGCCAATATCTAAAACAATATCTATTAGCGGCTTACAAGGGCTTGTAAAAGTAGTTAAACAAAATGGAGATGAAGCCAAGTTTAAAACATCATTTAATGCTGCCTTTCCTAAACTTTATGATTTAACGCGTAAAATTTATGCCGATGTATCTAGTGGCCGAGAAATTGCAGAGGTAATATCTGATAACGTTAATAATATTCCAATGACGGTAGTAGATGGCGGTCAAATGTGGCGCGTAGGCGAAAAGGTAAGAGCATCTAAAAAAACCTTAAATCAAAAAGACATAGAGCCAGTTGTTGCCGGCGTATATGTTGCGGGGATGGTTGCTCAGGTTACCGTTTTAAGAGAAAACGGTCATTATTGGTCTGAGGTTGTAAACGAAAGTATTATAGAGGCAGTAGATTCTTTAAACCCTTATATGCGTGCTCAAGGTGTTGCTTATATGGTAGATAATTGCTCCGTAACGGCACGCAGGGGTAGCAGAAAATGGGCACCACTTTATCAGGCATGGCTTTCTCAGGGAGTGTTGCCAGTTATAGATGGTGTAAAAAAAGCAGATGATAAAACTAATTATTATCAAAGTTTTGTAAATAACAATGTGCACGATGCTTTAAAAACATTAAGCGCGATGCGCCCCCCAATTGATATTGCCGTTAAATAAAGTAGTTATTAGATTTATCAGCTTGTGTTATGAGATAATAGTATAAGATGAAAAATTTTGTTAAAGATTGGTTAATAAAGCTATTTAGTGCGCAAGCCCGTAAAATTATCAAGAAACATAAACCAATAGTTATTGGTATTGTTGGCAGTGTGGGTAAAACTAGCACAAAATATGCCATTGCTACAGTATTATCTAAAAAATACAGAGTTCAGTATCAAAAAGGCAACTATAACGTTCCTCTAACTATGCCACTTGTTGTAACGGGCCAAAGTTTACCCAGTTTATCTAACCCTTTTGGATGGTTAAAAGTTTGGTTAGCGGGCCAAAAATATGTACATGGTAAATATCCTTACGATGTGGTTGTTTTAGAAATGGGCACAGACACACCGGGAGATATTGCCGAGCTTGCGCAAATAATTAAGCCAGATATAGCTGTAGTAACTGGCGTAAGCGAAGAGCACATGGAGTATTTTAAAACTCTAGATAACGTTGCCAAAGAAGAGTTATCTATAGCCCAATTTGCAAAACAGCTAGTTATTAATAATGACGATACAAATAGTGATGCCGTTAAATTATATGTGCCTAATGATTTGCCAATTACAAAGTATGGTTTTAGTAGGGGTAGCCATTATAAATTGCAAGCCCAAAGATCAACGCATCATAGTTTTGCATTAGAGGTAGTTGGCCCAACTGGCCAAGATATAAAAACAGATGTTATGGTTGCTGCTAAACATAGTTTGTTACCAGTTGGCGCGGCCATTACGGTTGCAGAGATGCTAAAAATGAGCAAAGCTAACATAGAAAAAGGCGTAAGTTCTGTTTTGCCACCCTCTGGCAGAATGCGCTTATTAGAGGGCCAAAAAGGTAGTTTAATTATAGATGATAGTTATAATTCAAGCCCAATAGCTGCAGAAGCCGCCTTAAAAACCTTGTTTGAAATGAAGGCACCGCAAAAAATTGCAATTTTAGGCAACATGAACGAGTTAGGTGCCGTGTCTAAAACGGCTCATCAACATATTGGAGATATGCTAAGGCCAGATAAAGTAGATTTAGTTATTACTTTAGGCCTAGATGCTAATAAATATTTAGCTACAAGTGCAGAACAAAATAGCTGCAGTGTAATTAGAACAACCGACCCGTACAAAGCAGGCAAAGTAGCATTACAAAATTTGTCAGAAAAGGCAATTATTTTAATAAAAGGTTCACAAGGCGATGTATTTTTAGAAGAGGCCGTTAAAATGTTACTTGCAAACCCTAACGATGCTAAGCATTTAGTGCGCCAAAACGATTTTTGGCAAACCAAAAAATCAAACCTTTATAATAATTTAGAACAATCATAATTATGGTAAAAGTGCTTTTAGTGCATGGTGGAGATTCTTCTGAAAGAGAAGTATCTTTAAAATCTTCTTATAATGTTCAGAAAGCCCTAAGTGATTTGGGTTATAGTTTAACTGTTTACGATCCACTTAAAGATGGCAATATAGAATTTTGGTTAAAAGATGTAGACGTTGTTTTTCCGATGATACATGGGCAAGGCGGAGAAGATGGTATTTTACAAAAACATCTAGAAGATTATGATATACCGTTTGTTGGTTCTGGCTCGCAAGCATCTGCTGATTGTTTTGATAAGTTTAAAACTTATAAACATGTTAGTGATATTTTATTGCCTAAAACTGCTTTGGTTGGATATGAAGACTTTATAGGCCATAAATTAAATAAATTTCCTTTTGTTTTAAAACCGGCTAAAGATGGTTCTAGTGTTGATACTTTTATGATAAAAAATGAGCATGATTTAAAAGTAATTAATATACAACAGGTTTTTAAAAATCATAATAATAAAATGATTATTCAAGAACATATTTCAGGTGTAGAAATAACTGTTCCGGTTTTAATAAATAAGGCTTTACCAGTTATAGAAATTATTCCCCCAGCCGGGCAAGATTTTGATTATTTAAATAAATATAATGGTAATACTCAAGAACTATGCCCACCCAAAAATGTATCTATAAAAAACCAAAAATTGGCTCAAAAGTTAGCTCTTAAGGTTCATAAAAAAATGGGATGCAGAGGCTTTTCTAGATCTGATTTTATTATAGATGCTAACAATAATATATACTTTTTAGAAATAAATACAATTCCTGGTATGACGGAGCAAAGTTTGTTTCCAAAATCTGCTTTGCAAGCTGGCTATAGCATGCCAGATGTTACAAGAATATTAGTAGAAGACGCACTAAGTAGTTAATTTATTAACCTAAAATTATAGCTTAAGGTATAATAAGAGCAATTATGAAAAAGTATTACCCAAGAGATATAGAGCCAAAATGGCAAGAAATTTGGCAAGAAACTAACGTTTATACCACAGATTTTAGTTCTAAAAAGCCAAAATATGTTGGTATGAGCATGTTTAACTACCCAAGTGGGGCAGGTATTCATGTTGGCCACGCCATGAACTATACAATTAGTGATGTTAAGGCGCGTTTTAAGCGCCAACAGGGCTACGAAAGTTATCACCCAGTAGGTTGGGACGCATTTGGTTTACCCGCAGAAAACTACGCTATAAAAGCTGGCGTTAGCCCGCAAGAAAGCATGGCAAAAATTATTCCTAGCTATCACAAGCAATATCAGGCCATGGGCTGGAGCAACGATTGGGAAAAAGAGATTAGCACTTGCGTACCAGAATATTATAAGTGGACACAGTGGATATTTAGCAAAATGTACGAACACGGCCTTGCCTACCAAGACGCCCGTATGCAGTGGTGGTGCAATAAATGCCAAACCGTATTAGCAAACGAACAAGTTACGGCCGATAATAAATGTTGGCGCCACGAGGGCAAAAATGACCCAATTATTCAAAAAAAGCAAATAAAACAGTGGTTTTTTAAGATTACAGAATATGCAGATGAACTCTTACAGGCCACAGATGATTTAGATTGGACAGAAAGTGTAAAATTAGCTCAAAAAAACTGGATAGGCCGCAGTGAGGGTGCAGAAATAGATTTTGCAATAAATAAAGATTCAAACTTTATTATTTTGCATGGATTTACTGGAAGAGCAGATAAAAACTTTATTCCTTGGCTTAAAGAATCTTTAGAGGCATTGGGGTATCGGGTGCAAGCGCCGCAAATGCCCAATACGGATGACCCTAAAGAAAAAGAGCAGGTTGATTATGTAATAGAAAATTGTGATATTAATGAAAATACTGTTATTATAGGTCATTCTCTTGGTGGCCATATTGCAATGAAGCTGTTACAAAAAACAAAACAAAAAATTAATAGGTTGGTTTTGGTTGCTCCGGCAGTTATACCATCTTTTAGGCTAAAAGATTCAACAAAATTTGATAATTGTGATTTTAATTATGACTACAAACTTATAAAGAGCCTTGCAAAAGAAATTATAATACTTTCAGATAACCAAGAAGCGAGTAGGCGCCAAGATTATTTAGAATTTTTATCAAATCAGTTTGGTGTTTTATTACAAAAAACAAATGCCAATAAAAAGCATTTTTGCGCGGAATCAGAGCCTTTTATACTATCTAACTCATTTAATAAAATTACAGTTTTTACTACAAGGGCAGATACGCTTTTTGGGGCTACTTTTTTGGTGCTTGCGCCAGAGCACGAACTTGTTAGTAAAATAACTACTAAAAACCAACAAAAAGCTGTAGAAGATTATATTAAACAAACTGCTAAAAAAACCGAGCTAGAACGGCAAGCTGGCCAAGATAAAACCGGTGTTTTTACTGGTGCTTACGCAGTTAACCCAATAAATAACCAAAAATTGCCTATTTGGATAGCAGACTACGTATTATCTGGTTATGGCACGGGTGCAATTATGGCCGTACCAGCGCACGACCAACGAGATTATGAATTTGCCCAAAAATATAATCTTAACATAGTTAAAGTAGTTGATAACCAAACAAGTAATGATGAATTCACTCATGATGCGGGTATATTAATTAATTCTGGGAAGTATAATGGTTTAGAGTCTAGTGAGGCAACTTTAAAGGTTGTTAAAGACTTGCAAGATAAAGGTGTGGCAAAGCCGGTTGTAAACTATAAAATGCGTGACTGGAGCGTATCACGCCAACGTTATTGGGGCGCGCCAATACCAATAATTCATTGCCAAAAATGTGGCATAGTGCCTGTGCCAGAGCAAGATTTGCCTGTAATATTACCAGAACTAACAGATTTTCAGCCTAGTGGAGATGGCCGTAGTGCGCTTGCAAGAGCAAAAGATTGGCTAGTTGTAGATTGCCCCAAATGTGGCGGTAAAGCCGAGCGTGAAACCGATACGCTAGATACATATATTTGTAGTAGTTGGTATATGCTACGCTATTTAGACCCACATAATCAGGCTAAAATTTTTGATAGCAAAGTTGCTAATAAATGGATGCCAATAGATTTTTATAATGGTGGAGACCACGCTACAGCACACCTTTTATATGCCCGTTTTGTAACTAGGTTTTTTTATAAATTAGGTTTAGTAAATAACCCAGAACCTTTTAAACAAATGCTATTTAACGGTAAAGTTGTAGCTAAAGACGGTAGCCCATTTAGCAAAACACTTGGTAATGGGCCAGACCCACTGCAAATAATTAATAGTGGTTACGGCGCTGATGCTCTTAGGGTGTACTTAATGTTTGCAGCACCTTTAGAGCTTGGTGCAAGGTGGGATGAACAGGGTGTACCAGGGGCATACAGATATTTAAATAGGCTATGGACTCTTACCCAAGAATATTTAGAATCTAAAACGCTAGATGATATACCAGCAGACGCTACCAAAAAGCTACAATTTGCTACTAATAACCTAATAAAAAAAGCAACGCAAGATTTAGAAAATAATAAATATAATACGGCCATTGCCTCTTGTATGACGCAATTAAACGAGCTTTATAAATATAAAGTTAGCTTGCCGTTTGGTAAAAACCCAGTGTGGCAAAGCGCGTTAGAGGCTAATATTGTTTGTATTGCGCCATTTGCACCCCATATTGCAGATGAACTTTGGCAACAATTGGGCCATAGCAGTAGTGTACAAAAAGATTCTTGGCCAAACCTAGATACCACCACGCTAAGCCAAGATACCGTTACAATTGTGGTGCAAGTAAATGGTAAGCTACGTGGCACAATACAAATGCCAGCCGGGAGCGCTCAAAAAGATGTAGAAGCTGGGGCTAAAGCACATAAAAACGTCGCCAGCTATATAACTGGCGACGCTAAAAAAATTATTTATATCAAAGACAAATTGTTAAATATTGTAGTATAATTATTCAACCCTTGGTCTGATCCGGTTTTGGCCTTAAGGTGACCATAGGCTTACTATTTGGGTCATAAGGTATAAGCATACTATTATCTACTGATCTTGATGCAATAGATGTTTGTTCTGTCGGTACACATAGCATACCCCCCGTTTTATTAGTAAATGGATCTGGCGTGCATGCAACATTGCCAATTCTTGAGACACCTGGAAAAATTACAGGCTTATACATACCTGTAACAGTGGCACCTTTTGTATCTGCAATATTACCGATTGTAGCATCAGGGCCATCGGGGTCTGTGGCTCGTTGGTCTGTTCTTGGTATAGCTCCGTCAGAAACCGATATATAACCATT
>CAYRFD010000005.1:18542-18766 GCA_964423475.1 uncultured Candidatus Saccharibacteria bacterium | reverse complement strand
CTTGCGGCCGTTATAACTACTGCTGCTTTTGGCGCTAAATCTCTTAGCATAAAGGTTCTCCGAATTATTACTTAGTATATAATAGCATAAAAAGTATAATTATGCAATAGTTTTTGTATTTATGCCTTGAATAGGTGTTGTTAAGTTGTTATAATAGGTAACGAGTATTAACTAATTATATATAACTTTAAGGAGTTAGCACCTTGGGTAAGCCAAAAAAGCGC
>CAYRFD010000005.1:0-18532 GCA_964423475.1 uncultured Candidatus Saccharibacteria bacterium | reverse complement strand
AAAGCGCACAACACCTCGCCGCACGGGGGCTCGTAGGAGCCACTTGGTACCAAAGCTTGCAAAAGCAGTAAATGCTAAGCTTGCTGCGTTGCCAACAAAAGTAAACACAAAGCGGAACAAAACCGTTAAGCAAGTAAAAGATTAAGGTTAATAGGCTCGCACATTAAATAGCACGCCAGAAAGAGCATAAGTATGGCATCTAACAGACATTTAGGACGCATAGTTGCACTACAAACGCTGTACGAAGCAGAGTTTCGTACAGAGTGTGTTGATGCCGATTTTAATCTTGACGATGTTTTAGCTCGAAATATGGCGCGCTATAGCGAGACCATAGAAGACAAATCCTTTATAGAAAGTCTTGTTCACGGAGTGTTTGCAAAGCAAGAAAGTTTAGACGCTACCTTGCAGCCTCTTGCACCAGATTGGCCCATTGATAAAATTGCGCGTATTGATCGTGCAGTGTTACGAATGGGCTTATACGAGCTTACGTATGAGAAAGATGTACCGCCAAAAGTTGTTATAAACGAGGCAGTAGAACTTGCCAAAGCGTTTGGTGGCGAAAACTCATCTAAGTTTATTAACGGCGTGTTAGGATCTTCTTATAGAGCAATAGAACCTAATTTGCCAGATAATAAACCACCCAAGACTGCAAAAAAGAAAGCGCAGTAGCAATATGGCATTAAAAAGACCAGCCCCGTTTGAGGGATTTAAAAAATATCTTAGCAGAAAACGCCCTACCATAACAGAGGTTGTTAAAGAGCCTACATCTGGTGGTATTGTTTGGCGCAAAGATGATAAAACCGGTAAAGTAGAAATTTTGTTAGTAAAAGATGCAAAAGAACGGTGGACTATACCAAAGGGTCACATAGAACCCGGAGAAACCGCTCGGCAGACCGCCGAGCGCGAAATAAGAGAAGAAACCGGCTTGCAAGAAATGCGTGTAATGAACTGGCTTGGCAAAATTAATTTTCAGTATAGGCGCCAACAAAGTTTAGTTTTAATGACTACGCAAATATATTTAGTAGAGGCTTTAGGTGATACTAACAATTTACAAAAAGAAGAATGGATGAAAGGAATAGGCTGGCTTGACTTTAACGATGCCCTAGAAAAGATAGAGTACGAAGACATTGGTAAGTTAATGTTAATTGGCCAAAAAGACATTAGAAATGCAAGATCATAGCATATATCAAAAACTAGCAGTAGAAAAATTAGGTGGAGATTTTAACAATTTAAGTTTGCTTGTTACGGCTTTTACGCATAGGTCTTATTTAAATGAGCATAAAAAAACCGTAAAAGAGCATAATGAACGGCTTGAGTTTTTAGGAGATGCCGTATTAGAGCTGGTTGTAACCGAATATTTATATAAAAATTATACAGACCCAGAGGGTATTTTAACTAATTGGCGTAGTTCTTTAGTGCGTACAGAAAGCATAAGTGCTGCAGCCGATAGGTTAGGCTTTGACACCTTTTTACGTTTATCTCGCGGCGAAAAGCGCGGTAGCGACAGAGCACGCCAGCAAATTTTGGCAAATTGCTATGAGGCGGTGATTGGTGCTTTATATATGGATAAAGGTTATGATGCAGCTAAACAATTTATAAGTATTAGTTTGTTAACAACTTTTCAGACTATTTTAGACACGGGGTCTTGGATGGATCCTAAATCGCGCTTGCAAGAGATAGCCCAAAGTGTAGATAACGCTACACCACAATATAAAGTGTTATCAGAAGAAGGCCCAGATCACGATAAAACATTTACTGTAGGTGTATTTGTAGACACAGATCTTAAGGGTAAAGGTGTTGGAGCAAGCAAATTGCCCAACAACAGGCCGCAGAACAAGCTTTGGCTAAGTATAAAAAAGAGCAACCACAAAAAAAGCCTAAACCAAGCGTTGACAGTTAGCACAAAAACAGATACAATAAGCATCTGTAAGAATAATATTAAACGTTAATTGTTAGTAAGAGGCATATGTTAGCAATCAGAATGCAGCGCGTAGGGCGCAAAGGTTTAGCGCATTACCGTATGGTAGTGCAAGATTCTCGCCGGACACCAACCAGTGGCCGAGTAATTTCTCAATTAGGGTCTTATGATCCACATAGTAAAAAAGTTATTTTAAACAAAGAAGCAGCTCAAAAATATCTTGATAATGGTGCACAACCATCTGAAAGAGTAGTAGCTATCTTTAAAACAGAAGGCGTTAAATTACCAAGTTGGGTAACCACAAAGGCTGTTCAAAAAAAAGCTATTAAAAATACCGATAAATTACGTAAAAATCAGCCTAAAGAGGCACCTGCCGCAAAAGAAGAACCAGCAGAAGAGCCAAAGACAGAAACTACAGAAGAACCAGCTAAAGAAGCTGAAACACCTGTAGAGCCCGTTACAGAAGCGCCAAAAGAGTAAATTTTAATCAATAACCACTAATTGGTCTAAAGTTATTACGGCATTAGTGGTTTTTTGATATACTATAAATACAGTAATTGTAAGTAATAAGTAAGGAGAAAATCAGAATGGCTTCTATAGATCAGCAGTTTGTAGAATATATAGTAAAATCATTAGTTGGCAACCCAGACGCGGTGCAAGTTGTACGCACTATAGACGAAAAAGGTGTTTTACTAGAACTAACCGTAGCACCAGAAGATCTTGGCAGAGTTATAGGTAAAAGAGGCGCAACCGCTCAGAGTATTCGTAGTTTGCTAAGGGCTCTTGGTACAAAAAATGATGCGCGATATAACCTTAAAATTATTGACCCAGCCGGTGGCCCTGGCCCACGCGACAATACAAGATCTAGCGCAAGTGATGACGACGCCGATGACACACAAGTTACTGCCCAAAAAGATCATGATTCTGTGGTAAGCAAAACACGCCAAGAATTATCTGATTTAGATGATTTAGATATTTAATTGTTATAAATATAATACTTAGAATTGTATATTCAAAAAATTAGTTCTTCTGTTGTGGTATTATGTAACAGATGAATATTTATGTAATTACACTATTTAGTAATATGTTTACAGAGGTTTTTGGTAGCAGTATGCTATGGAAAGCCCAAGATAAAAAGCTAGCTAAACTTCATACAATAGACTTACGTCAATTTGGCATTGGTCAACGTAAAACAGTAGACGATACACCCTATGGCGGTGGAGACGGCATGGTACTTAAGCCAGAGCCTTTATTCGCTGCAGTTGAGCATGCAAAAAAAATATCACCAAATGCTAAGGTTCTATTAATGACCCCACGTGGAGAAATGTATACACAAAATAAGGCTCAAGCCTATTTAGACGCTAAACAAGACCTAATCATTATTTGCGGGCATTACGAGGGTTACGATGAGCGTATAACTAGCTTGGTGGATGATGAGATATGTATTGGTAACTATGTTTTAACGGGCGGTGAAATAGCCGCAATGGTGGTTGTAGACAGTGTTGTAAGGCTTATACCTGGCGTTTTGGGTGGTGAAACAAGCGCAATAGACGAATCTTTTAGTAACAATAGTGATATAGAATACCCACAGTACACTCGCCCAGAGATATATAAAGATTTAGCAGTGCCAAATGTTTTGTTAAGTGGAAATCATGGAGCTATTGCTGATTGGCGTAAAGAGCAAAGCCAAAAAATTACTAAGTTGCGGTCTTTAGACGTCTAATTATAATAATTTGTTTGTGCTTTAAATTAGACATCTTAGGTTATAATAAAGATATTAATGGAGGGCAAAGAAATGTTTAAAGGATTTATTAAACCGGTTTATGCACATTGTGATGTTCCGTGTGGAATTTATGAAACAGATACAATAAAACACTCGGCCGATACTTGTTTAAAAATGGTCCAAAAAATAGAAGATCTGGGCGAGCTAGATAGCGTTAATAAGTATAATAATTTTGTGCGTATGGTTAATACTAAAGAAGAGCATGCTCAAAAAGTAAAGGAACAAGCCTATATTCTATGGAGTGATTTTTTTAAGCCAGAGAATTTAACGGCTCACCCTAAATTGCATGATATTGTATGGCAAGTAGCTAAACAAGCAAGTGTAGTAAAGCATGCCGTTAACAAAGAGGCTTGCCTAGAGCTTAATGAAAGAGTTAAGGCTTTAGACGAGTTATTTAAAATCGTTCAAAGTGGTAATTAGCTAAACTACAAAAGGACTATAAATGTTTATGCGCCGAGTGGAAGGCAATAGTATGGCACCAGTTTTAAAGTCTGGAGATATTGTGTTTGCTAGAAAGATCCATCATATGCATATTTATGCTAATAGTATAGTAATTGCAAATATTAACGGAAAAGAAATAATTAAAAGAGTTGGTATAGTAAAAAATGGCAAAGTATTTTTGATTGGAGATAACAAGGCGGCAAGTACAGATAGCCGTACTTTTGGGCTAGTATCATGTAGCGTGGTATTAGGTAAGGTTGTATTTTGGGTCCCTAATGTGGTGGTTAGGGTAAAGCTACGCTTAATGAAGCATTAATTGCTAACAATACTTTATTTATATATTCCTGAACTGCTTGGTAATCTAACTCTGAACCGTCTTTATTTTTAGTAAATATTGCTACTGCATATTTTTTATTATCTTTGCTAATAATACCAACAAAATTATAATTAGTATCCAACCAACCTGTTTTTTTGGGCATATTATTATAATCTGCGGACAAGCTAATTGGCCCAGTTACACTTTGTGCCATAATATTTGTCAAATATTCAGCCGTGTCTTTATCTAGGGCTCCGGTTTGTGACAAACGAAGTAATTTTGCAGAATCTTGTGGGCTTATAATGTTTTGATCATTATTATAAAATGATGCAATTCCTAATGGCGCGAGATATTCTTTAATAGCTTGTATGCCAAAATATGAAAGCAGGTTTTCCCATGCCTGATTGTCACTTTGAATAATCATTAATTCTATTGTTTCTTTAAGACTTAACCCGTAGATGTCGGTGTCAAAAGATAATTCACCATGGTGAATTTTGTGGAGAGCGTATATAGCTACTGGTATTTTATTGGTGCTGGCTGCATCAAAATTATTATCAGCGTTAATATTTATTTGTAAATTATCTAAGTATGATTGGACACTAATACCCGTCTCTAGGGCAGGATAATTATTAGTAACTAGGCTAATATTTTGCAATAATAGATCTTTATTAAAAGAAGGCAATGGCTGGGGCTGTATTTGGTTAGTGGGCTGTGGAATATCAATACTATAGCCCTTTTGTTGATTATAAATAAATAGCATAACAACAAAAATAAGGCATATTCCCATTAAGGCCCCAGCTACAAAATTTTTATTCATGAGTTCTTTATATTTACCCTTATTTATATAATAATTATAGCAGAACTATATAGATGTTATTAGCAAAATTGTTATTTATATAAAATTTAAATATTAAAAAATTTAATAAATAATGTAATACTAAAATATATGAAAATATTAAATAAAAAAATGATAATTATTGCACTTTTGTTGGTTGCTATAGCTTTTAGCACGTATATATTATTAAACGATCATAAGAATAATAATTCATTAGATAATACTTGGGAAAATAATAATAAAAATACTGTATTTACGGCAGATGTGGGTAAATTTAGATTAGATTTACCAAGTAAGTATGTGGTTATCCAGGCCGTAGATGGTGAAACCCCTACGGGCAGTAGTACAGTTATTGAGGTTGGGCAGTATATAGCATATTCTCATAATGTAGTTAATTCTCCTAGCCTAGGAAAAGCTATTATTACCGCTACACCGCTTAACGGCAAAAGTATTGATGCGCTTTTAGAATTATATATTGCTGATGATACTATTGAAAATACGCAACAACTAGACATAGATGGTCAGCAGTCTACTTTATTAACATTAGATGGTGATGTGCAAAAAGAGCTGTATTATTTTGATCATACTGGAATTTTTTATGTGTTATATTTTGAAAACACTAATCAGAGTGATGAATTGCAGGCACAAAAAGAGGCTATACTTGGGGGCTTTACGCTTATTGAATAATTATATGCTTGTCCTTGACAGGTTTGTTGCATAATCGTACACTAAAAATAACCTTATGAATAATAGTCCAATTTTAAGTCTAGTAGCAATTAACATTCTTCTTGCAAGAAGCTGTGTTGCTTTTAGCGCTTATAAATAAAATTGGCCAAATAGCAACACAGCTTATACCGCAAATTAGCGGTTTTTTAATATTAAAAGGAGACAACCATGAACAATAAATCTCAATCTAACAAAATCACAACTTATGGCCCGTATAGCCCAATATTAAATGCTGGTAATTTATACTTTGTTTCTGGCCAGATTGGGGTTGACCCTGTAAATAAAAAGGCTCCTATTGGTATTAAAGCACAAACAAAACAGGTAATACTTAACTTAAAAGCGGTGCTTGCTACAAAAAATCTTAGTTTAGAAAACTTGGTTAAAACTACAGTTTACCTTTCGGATATGACATATTTTGCGCACATGAACGAAGTTTATGCTAATTATTTTGAAAATATTAAACCTGCGCGGGCAACTGTAGCCGTTAATGAGTTGCCAAGAGTTGGGGGCGATGTTGATATTGTGATAGAAATTGATGCAGTGGCATATAAAGGAGACCAAAATGAGTAAAATGGATGGTGCAACCGCAATTATTAAAACATTAGAGAAGCATGGTGTAGAGTATATTTTTGGATATTCTGGCGGGGCGGCAATTCCGTTATTTGATGCAATAGTTACTTCTAAAACAAAAATTAAGCTTATCTTAGTGCGTCACGAGCAGGGTGCAGCACATATAGCAGATGGTTATGCTCGTGCAAGTGGTAAGCCCGGTGTAGTGCTAGTAACTAGTGGCCCTGGTGCGGGTAATATTGTAACTGGTCTTATGACTGCGCATATGGATAGCGTGCCCTTAATTGTAATTTCTGGCCAGCAAATTACATCAATGTTAGGTCTTGATGCTTTTCAGGAGGCAGATATTTTTAATATTACCATGCCAGTTGTAAAGCATAATTATTTGGCAAAAAAAGTAGACGACTTACCCAGGATAATTGATGAAGCTTTTTATATTGCCACAACGGGTAGACCGGGGCCGGTACTTGTAGATGTACCAAAAGATATTAGTTCTGGTGAGTTTAACGGTGATCTAAAGCAACATATGCAATTACCGGCTTATGTTAATAAATATCCAGTAGATAAAAATAAAATACAAAGTATTATAAAAACTTGGCAAACCGCTAAAAGACCAGTTATTTTGGCTGGTCATGGTGTAATTATTTCTGGTGCAGCGGATGATATATTAAAATTAGCTCAAAAAACTAATACTCCAGTTGCCACTACATTACTTGGCAAAGGGTCTATAGATGAAACGAGCCCGTTTTCGGTTGGAATGGTTGGTATGCACGGTACGGCATATGCCAACAAAGCTTTAATTGAGTGTGATTTTTTGATAAATATAGGTTCTAGATTTGATGATAGAATAATTGGTAAAGCAGATGAATTTTGCGCAAATGCATATATTGCGCATATAGATATAGATGCCGCAGAAGCAAATAAGATGATTAGTGTAGATTTATTTTTACAAGCCGATGCAAAAGAGGCCATAAATGATTTAATTGAAAATTGTAAACCAATGGACCATGAAGCCTGGAATACAAAACTAGATGATTACAAAAAATTATATCCGCTAACTTATGATGATAGCCAAGGGTTAACCATGCAGCATGTTATAGACGCTGTTTACGATATTACTAAAGGTAATGCTATTGTAACTACAGATGTTGGCCAACACCAAATGTGGTCGGCTCAGTTTTATAAAACTAAAAAAGCCGATATGTGGATTAGCTCTGGTGGGGCAGGTACTATGGGGTTTGGTATGCCTTCTGCCATTGGTGCTCAATTTGCGCATCCAGATAAGCAAGTTGTTGCCTTTGTTGGCGATGGTGGCTTTCAGATGACGCAATTTGAGCTTGCAACTGCATGTATAAATAAGTTACCAATAAAAGTTATTGTGTTAAATAATCATTATTTGGGCATGGTGAGGCAATGGCAAGAACTTTTTTATGATAATCGTGAAAGTGGTGTAGATTTAGAGGGTAACCCAGATTTTGCAATGTTAGCCCAAAGCTATGGAGCTGGGGGTATTGTTGTAAACAACGAATCAGAATTAGAGCCAAAACTTAAAGAGGCATTTGCAATTAATGATAGGCCGGTAATTATTAGCGTAGAAGTTACTAAATCACAAAACGTATTTCCTATGATTTCGCCTGGGGCACCGTTAAAAAATATGATAATATTCCCACCAAAATCTCAATTATCTAGGCCCGTAGGAAGCACTTAAAAAGGAGTAAACATGACAAAACATACAGATTATACCTTTACTTTAGAGGCACGAGATGTACCCGGAATGCTAGTGCGAATAACACAAGTTTTTGCCCGCCGTGGTTGCAATATTCAATCTTTAAATGTTAGATCACAAAAAGTGGGGCAGTGGTCTGTAATAGATATAGACGCAAGAGATGTAGAAATACCAGAACAAATAGAGGCTCAACTACAAAAATTAATAGACATTAATAGTGTAATTATAAGTAAAAAATTAAGTAATTTATGAAATCTACAACAAAACAAACCATATTAGCGGATATATATGATATAGCAATTAGAACTCCATTAGATTATGCTCCAGGTATAAGTAATAAAATTGGGTCAAATGTATATTTAAAAAGAGAAGATTTGCAACCTGTACATTCGTTTAAAATTCGTGGCGCATATAATAAGTTGTTGCAGTTAAATAGCAAAGAAAAAGCTTGCGGAATTATTGCCGCTAGCGCTGGCAATCATGCACAAGGTGTTGCTTTAGCTGCGCGCACATTAAACATATCTGCTTTAATAATTATGCCCGTAACTACTCCGCAAATAAAAGTAGATGCTGTTAAGAACTTTGGGGCAGAAGTTGAACTTTATGGTGATAGTTATTCAGATGCTGCATTGTTTTGTAAAATACGTGTTAAGCAAACTGGTAGAACATATATTCATCCCTTTGACGACTTAGATGTAATTGCGGGCCAGGGCACAATTGCAAAAGAACTATTAGAGCAATTACAAAATATCACGCATATTTTTGTTCCGGTTGGGGGTGGCGGTTTAGTATGTGGTATTGGTCAATATATAAAAGAGTTACGCCCTGATATAAAAATTATTAGCGTAGAGCCTAACGACAGTAACGTTATGCAAGCATCTTTAAAAGCAAATAAACGTATTACCTTAGAGCACGTTGGAATTTTTGCAGAAGGTGTAGCTGTTAAAAAACTAGGTAAGAATACTTTTGATATTGCGCGTAATGTAATTAACGAATCTTTAAGTGTTTCTAATGATCAAATTTGTGCTGCAATTAAAGTAATTTTTGAAGAAACAAGAACAATTGTAGAACCTTCTGGTGCACTTGGTATTGCGGGGATAATTGAATATTCTAAAATACATAAATTAAGCAAAGATGATACTTTAGTAGCTATAAATTCTGGTGCAAATATGAGCTTTGAGCGACTGCAGTATATTGCAGAAAGAACGTTACTAGGCAGCGGGCAAGAGGCTTTGTTTGAGGTAGAACTAAATGAAAAACCAGGGGCTTTAGATAGGTTTTGTAATGATGTAGTAGTAAATCATAGCATTACGCAGTTTGGCTATAGGCTAAAGCAAAGAGATCATGCAAAAATATTTGTTGGCGTTAGCGTAAAAGATAGTGCAGACAAACATAAATTTATTAATAAATTGCAAAAATATAATTATAAATATAAAGATGTTTCAGATGATGATATTGTAAAGGAGCATACTAGGCATATGATTGGAGACTCTGGTAGTCTTGCAAAAGGTGAATATATGTATAGAATACTGTTCCCAGAACGCCCAAGGGCATTAAGTGACTTTTTAACCGCTGTTAGTGGCAACTGGAACATTAGTTTGTTTCATTACCGCGGCCAAGGTGCAGATAGGGGCTCTGTTTTAATAGCATTTGAAGCCAAAAATAAAAAAGAATTAGAACTAGCATTAGATAAAACAAGGTATAATTGGAGTTGTTTAAGGTAAAAAAGTAGTATACAATTAGATTTGTATAGTAAATAAAAAAATAATGACTGAAAAATTAGCGAACAAAACAAATATTGATCCTCTTGCCGAAAGAGCTAATTTATTAATTGATATTGAAAATAAAGAGGAAGCAGACAGAACTAATCCTACATTTCAAAATCTAAAAGAATTAGTAGCATTATATAAAAGATTGGTACAGCAAGACCCTGTTACTGGGTTAGTAAATTTAGCTGGAGCACTTGAACACGGTAGTACTGAGCTATCTGCAGGTCATCGTGTTTTAGTATTTAGTGTTAATATATCAGGCTTTAAAGAAGTTAACTCAACTCATTCTCATGCTGTGGGCGATTCATTGTTGAGCAAGTATGCGTACATAATAGCCAACAGTTTTAGAAGTGGTAATGGCAGGGATAACGTTGATATGGATTGTGTTGGTGCTAGATCGCATGGTGATCAATTTGTTATTGTTGTTTCAACAGACAATAGCTCTCAAGAAGTGATAGACGTTATTTTAAAAAGGATAACAAACATATTTGATTTAAATATAGATCATTCAAATTTTGGGTTTAGTAAAACTTATGAAGAGATCGATAAAATTGTTAATCCACCTCTAGGCAATAAAGAGGGGTCTTTGGAGAGTTCTATTAAGCTTTCTTATCGTGTAGGTTTTTCAGATTCTCAAACTAATGTTGATAAAGCTAAAAGTGCAAGAGAGTTATTTCGAGATAGCGAACACTCAATGTTGAGTGAAGAAGATTTATTAAGTATAGAAGCAAGCCATAGGGTGCTTAGCATAAGCGACGTGATACCAATAACGATAAATGGACTTAAGCAAGTAGCTAGTGCAAATTGGACAGAAATTAAAAAACTGGAAAAAGTTGTATATTCGTCAAGCTTTGGTAGAGATCCATCGGATGCGATAGTTGCTAGACGGTTACTTGAACTTTACAAAAAAGATGTAGGAATTAATTCACAAACGGGTTTAAGCAATCGACATAAGTTTATTGAGCATATTGCTGAAAAAGAAGAACAAACTAAGAATTATGCCTTAGGTATGATTGATTTAAAACTATTTGGTAAATGGCTTAATGAGTTTTATGGTAAAGATATTGGAAATTTATATTTAGAATCTTTTGCTGAGTTAATATTTAGTTTTGCTCAACAAAATCCTATTCAAATTAATGGGCAAATTATAGATATAAAAGTTGCTAGAACTGGTGGTGACGAATTTCACTGGATAAGTGGAGAACTACCAGATTATATTACTTTAGAATCTATAACAGAAGCTTTTAATAAACATTTTATTGAACGTATTGAATCAATTCTTCAGGATTGGTGTGATAAAAATCATATAGTATATCCTGCAAAAATACATCATACCGCAAAACTTAGGACACCTCAAGATACTATAGCAATCGATCAAGATTCAGGTGGTTTAGTCTCTATAGAGCCAAATGCAGAACAAATATTAGGTTGGGTTGAGGTAGAAAAAGAAGAAGAACCTACCAGCGGTGAACAAGAGTACGGGTCTAATATTATAGTTGTTGGTAGTTTATAAAATCTATAGCTACTTAGTGTTATAATACATAAATATGCTAGAAAAATTTTCAAATAGTACATCAAAGTCTAAATTAAACTGGTTAAGAGCTGGTGTATTAGGCGCGAACGATGGTATTGTGTCTATTGCTGGTTTGGTTGTTGGTGTTGCTGGTGCTACCACAGATAAAACTGCCATAGCGGCTGCTGGGCTTGCTGGCGTTATAGCAGGGGCGTTATCTATGGCGGCAGGAGAATATATATCTGTAAGTACACAGCGCGATGCAGAAAAAGCTTTTATTGCCAAAGAAAAACAAGAACTTGCAGAAAATCCTAAAGAAGAGCTGCAAGAATTAGCTGATATGTATCAAAAAAGAGGCCTATCTAAAGAAACAGCCAAACAAGTTGCAGTAGAATTTACTAAAAACGATGCCTTGTCTGCTCATTTAGAAGCAGAGTTTGGTTTAGATGAGCAAGATCTTACAAACCCATGGCACGCGGCCTATGCATCGGCAGGATCTTTTGTGGCCGGTAGTGTTATACCTATGCTTGCCATACTTTTGCCTCCTGCCGGCTATAGGGTACCAATAACTTTTGTTGCAGTAGTTATAGCGCTTGGCTTAACTGGTTACTTAAGTGCAACAATAAGTAATGTTGCCCCAAGGCGCGCTGTTATAAGGGTGACAATAGGTGGATTTTTGGCAATGGCAATAACGTACGCAATTGGTGTAGCCTTTGGCGTTAGCGTTGCCTAGTTTACTATAACTATATAGTTTTGTTTTTTAATCTGTAAAAGATAATATTATATGTTTGCTTTAATGTTACAAAAATTACAGCCGCAACTATGGCATATAGCCAGTCTATCATTCCTATTGCGCCAGTAGTAAAGAACGGTTGTAAAAATGGTATATAAATAATAAATATAATTAATAATAAAGATAAACCAAAAGCAAGCAGCAAATGAACATTAGACCACAGGTACGTTGTTAGTAATTTATTTCCGGGTTTAATACGTCTTAGTAAAATATTTCCAAACTGGCAAAATACAATTGTTAAGTATGTTAAGGTTGCTGCTGCAAAATATTGCGAACTTGAGGGGTCTATTTGATCAATTGCTATGTCGTTTCTTGCAAAAAATAACAAATAGTTTATGTATCCTAACACGCCCATTATTATCCCAGTAATTATTAAATCAATTAAATTACGTTTATTTAAAATATGATCTGTTAATTTACGTGGCTTTTGGTGCATTAGGTCTTGTTCGGCTTTATCCCAACCCAGTGCAGCAATAGGAAAAAGCTCCGCCATTAAGTCTATTGCTAAAATTAAGATTACGCTTATAGCGGGTGGTATACCTAGTAGTGTCCCTGCTATTAAGCTTATTAATACAACCACTAATTCGCCAAAATTGCTAGATATTGCCGAAAGAGCAGCTTTTTTAATGTTTTGATATATTACTCGGCCGGCCTGTATTGCTCCAACCAGGGTTTTAAAGCTATCGTCTAATAATATTATTTCTGCCGACTGTTTGGCCACGTCTGTACCTGTTTTGCCCATAGCAACACCAATATCTGCTCTTTTTAAGGCTGGTGCATCATTTATTCCGTCTCCGGTTACGGCAACCGTTAAACCCGACTGTTTAGCAAGTTCTACTATTCTTAATTTATCTTCTGGGGCAACCCTACTAAAGATGGTGCCACCAATTGTTACTAGTTTAATTACATCGGAATCACTCATACCAGAAAGTTCAGATCCCGTTACTAAAACAATGTCTTTAGGATCTTTAGCAAAACCAGCCTTAACAGCCACGGCTTTAGCGGTTAGTGCGTTATCTCCGGTAATAATATTTACAGGTACATATGCGTCTCTGGCTGCTTGCATAGCCGCATTAACTTCTTCTCTTGGTGGGTCTATCATACTAGCAATACCCAAAAATATAAGTTTAGACTCTGCGTCTTGCATAGTATAGTCAGACAATTTTGTGTCGTGTGGGATAGTTTTGTAAGCAAAAGCTAAGTTACGCATTGCGTTCTTTGCCCATTCGTCGTCTTGAGCCAAAACCTCATTCTTATGAGCATTTGTAAAAACCTTCATAACGCCGTTACTTATATAATGAGTACATTCTTGCAATACACTTTCTGGGGCACCTTTTACAAAAACGGTTAGTTCGTTATTATATACTCTTACAGAACTCATTCTTTTTCTTACAGAATCAAATGAATATTCATGTTGTTCTTTTATGGTACTTAAACTATTTACATCTAATCCAGCTTTAGATGCTAGTGTTATTAATGATCCCTCTGTTGGGTCGCCAATGCAAAACCAGTTAGCATGGCTTTCGTCTGGTGCGTGAACGCTGGCATTACTGGCAAAAAATCCTGTTACAAAAAATATTTCGTTATCTTTTAAGTCTTTGCTGCTTAGGGCAGAATTATTGCTATCAAAAATAGTACCGTTGTTTTCATAGCCAATGCCAGTTACGTTATATATATCATCACCAATTCTTAGTTGTTGTACTGTCATTTCATTTTTTGTTAAAGTACCTGTTTTATCAGTTAAAATTACACTAGTTGCACCTAAGGTTTCTACTGCAGATAGTTTTTTAACCAATACTCTGGCTTTAGCTAAACGACCAGCTGCAGAGGCTAGGGCAGTATTTACTTCTGCCGGTAAACCCTGTGGTATTAAAGCACTAGCAACACCAACAGCAAAAATTATTACTTCTTTTAGGGTTGTGTCACCCTGCCAAGCAATAGCCATTAATATTGCTGTTAAAATTAAAGCAGCTTTTGTTAGGGTAACTGCCAAAGAAGTCATCTCTTTTTGTAGGGGACTTAAGTCGTTTTTTGTACCTTGGCTAAGCCGCGCAATACGGCCAAGTTCTGTTTGCATACCCGTGGCAATTACAATACATTTAGCAGATCCGGTTGCAACTGTTGTTCCCATAAATACAAGGTTGTGCCTGTTTGCGAGTAAAACGTTACCTTCTATTGCGTGAGTAAATTTTCTACTTGGGTTGCTTTCTCCGGTTAATGCAAAATCGTTAGTGCTAAGTTCTGATTCTTCTATTATTCTTGCGTCTGCTGGTACGCTATCGCCTTCTTCTAAAACTATTACATCTCCGGTTACTATATTTGCAGATGGAATTTCTTGGATAGTATCGTCTCTTAATACTTTTGCGGTTGGAATCACTAGTTTTTCTAGGCTTTCCATTAGCTTTTCTGCTTTGAATTCTTGAGTAAATCCAATTAAGGCATTAACAATTACAATTGCAAATAAAATTGTGGCAGTTTGCGGTTCGCCAACGTATAAAGAAAATATACCACTAAATATTAGTAGGATAAGCATTAAATCTTTAAACTGCCGCAAAAACTTTTTAACAAGTTTATCTTTTTTACCTTGTATAAGTTTGTTATATCCGTCTAATTCTAGCCTAGAAGTAGCTTCTTTATTTGTTAAGCCCGTATTAAAACTTTTATATTCATTAATAGCCTGAGAAACATTTAGTCTGTAGGCTTCAATTATGTCCCCGTGTTCTCTGTTTAATTGAGAATTATTTATATTAGTCATTTTGATATATTTTTGTAGTATATGTAAATAATTATACACCCAGGGGCTAAATATATCATTATTATTTGTTTTTAAATCTATATAGTTTTTAAAGACACATTATAAGCAAGCTGCTGTTGCATGTTATATATTTCTATAAAACCAGCAGCGCTATTTTGATTATATGCATCATTCTTTTCAAAAGTTGCAAGATCGTGGTTAAACAAAGAATAGGGTGATTCTAGCGCAACCACAATTGCTTGGCCTTTATATAGTTTAATGGTTACTATTCCGCTAACTTTATTGTTTTGGTCATTAATGTATGTATTTAAATGAGATACAGTTGGTTCGAACCACTGGGCAGCGTAAACCATGTAGGACCATTTAGTGTCTATAATGGTTTTAAAATGATTTTCTTCTCTGGTAGATACAATTTGCTCTAGTTTTTTATGAGCATTTATTAAAATGGTTGCTCCGGGGTGTTCGTACACGCCTCGTACTTTTAATCCAACCAATCTATCTTCTATTAGCTGAAAAACTCCAACACCATGCTTTGAGCCAATTTTATTACATTTTGCTATAATTTGGGCAAGAGTATATTTTTTATCGTTTAGTTTTGTGGGTATGCCTTTATTAAAAGTTATTTTAATGTAGTCTGCCGTATCTGGTGCTTTTTCTACTGTGTTTTCCCATTGTAAAATGTCTTTTAGTTTTGCCTGTTTGGCAGGGTTTTCTATTTCGCCACCTTCTCCCGTGTTTCCCCACATGTTCTCATCGTAAGAATAGGGTAGTTCTGCCGTTTGCTTAATTGTTATGCCATGTTTTTTTGCATATGCAATTTCTTCTTGTCTACCCATACCCCATTCACGTACTGGTGCAATGGTTTTTAGGCCAGGGTTAAGTGTGGTAATGTAAGATTCAAACCTTACTTGATCATTGCCCTTACCGGTACAGCCATGCGCAATAACCTCGCAGTTATATTTTTTAGCAATTTTAACGGCTACTTCAGATATTATTACTCTGCCTAGTGGTGTACTAAGTGCATAGCCTCCTTGGTAATCGGCGTTAGCTTTTATAGCTATACTAAGTTGATTATTGGCAAATTCATCTTTTGCATCGTAAATAATGGCATCTTTTGCACCCAGAGCAAGTGCTTTTTGTTTAATTTTTTGTAAATTATCAGATGTTTGGCCTATGTCTATTGAAAGAGCAATTACCTCGCAGTTGTATTCTTCTTGTATCCATTTAAGCATTACAGACGTATCTAATCCGCCAGAATAAAGCAGTAAGCATCTTTTAAACGTACCTTTTATTGCCTCGTGAGATGCTACTTTAACGTATGATGTGTTATTAGTCATTTATATCCTTTTATAATATTAAAAAAGCCCCCTGTTTTGGGGGCTATCTTGGGCTTTTAATAAATAATTACAAGGACAGCTCCCTTAAGTACGGTTGCGGCGGCGGCTTGTTATACTTGCAAATGTTCTCATTAATTTAATTGTATCATATTTTTTTAAATTAATTAATTTTAAGTTTAAGGTATAAAGGAGCCATTGTATATATGTTGCCCTTCTTATTAACAGGGTAAAATGCTATACTTAACAGCTATGAGTAAGAAAATAATGATTTCGAGTATATAAAATGATACTTTCTGTAGATATTAATGAAAAATCTTTTGGTAATAATGTTTTGTATAAAGACCTACACTTTGATGTGCAAGATAACGAAAAGGTAGCATTGGTTGGCCGTAACGGTACGGGCAAAACCACTTTGCTGCATATAATAACTGGGCAAGATAAAGATTATGATGGCGAAATTAGATTAAAAAAAGGTATTTCGCTTATTGGTAGCCGCCAAGAACACCACGCTCACGATAATAAAACAGTTATGGATTACATTTTAGGAGATTTGCCCGAATATTCTAAGCTGCATAATATAATCTCTACATACCCCGCAACTATGAGTGATAATAACCATAAGATTCAACAGTATACAGACGCTCTAGAAAGATTTGGTCAACTTGGTTACTTTGAGGTAGAAAGTGATATTGTTCAGGCTTTAGAATCTTATCAGGTTTCAGAGGCCACAACGCAAAATACTTTAAATCAACTTAGCGGTGGCCAAAAAAGATTGGTAGAACTTGTTAAGGTGCAGCGTGCTAGAGCTCATATTGCCCTTATAGACGAGCCAACCAATCATATGGATTATATTGCTAAAAAATCTTTTATAAAATGGTTTGTATCGGCCAGAGAAGCAGTAGTTGTAATTACGCACGATAGAGATTTGTTAAATCAGGTAGATAGAATAATAGAAATTAAAGATTCTCATGCTGTATCTTACAAGGGTAACTACGATGATTATTTAAAAACAAATGCTAGTAAAACAGTATCAGCCGTGCATGAATTTAACGTAGTTCAGCGTAGAATAGCAAATTTAACAGAAAACGTTGTGCGCTTTAGGCGCCTAAAAGAAAAATCACGAGATCCGGGCACCATTGCTCGTTTTAAAAGCTTAGAAATCAAGGCAAAAAAAGAGTTAGAAATGTTACAAAAAAAAGAAACTCCTTCTTTTTGGATTGATAGAGAGTCTGCTCAAGATTTAAATGATAAAGTAGGTGCTTCTTACCAAGAACATAAAGCACGCAATATTAAAGTGCGTACAAAAAATAGCCTAAATACAGAACGATTATTAGTAGATGTATCAAGCATAAGCCTAGGTTATAAAGGCATTCCTTTATTTAGTGATATTTCTTTTCAGTTGCGTGAAGGCGATAGATTGCGTATTCATGGGCGTAATGGCGCCGGTAAATCTACATTAGTATCGGCCATTATTGCAAAATCACAAGATAAAAATGCTAAAGCCCAACAATTTAAAGGTACAATTGCAGTAGAGCGAGAAATTAAAATTGGCGTATATGAACAAGAAATACCCGCAGCCTATTTAGAAATGACACTTGGTAGGGCAATTGAACAAGCCTATATGAAAAAAGGTGTGGTAATTAACGACACAAAAATAAAGCAACTTTTAAGTGATTATTTATTTAACCCAGCAACAGATGCGGAAACGCCAATTAGCCGTCTTAGTGGTGGCCAAAAAGCCAGGTTTCAGCTAATAAATATGTTAATTGGTGACCCGCACATATTAGTACTAGATGAACCAACCAACCACTTAGATTTACCAAGCATAGAAGAGCTAGAAGACGCCCTGGCATCTTATAGTGGGGCCATTTTGTTTATATCTCATGATAGTTATTTTTCTAAAAATATAGCCGGTTCTAAAGAAGTACTTATTGCCTAATATATTTAATATTTTATATATTCAACCCCCCAAACCATAAGCAAAATAATGTAAACAAATATACTTGACATAATAACATAAGTGTGATAATATGTATCCAATACCTAAGGG
>CAYRFD010000004.1:1782-33088 GCA_964423475.1 uncultured Candidatus Saccharibacteria bacterium | reverse complement strand
AAAAATGATGGGACGGTTTGGGGGTGGGGGTATAATGGCTGGGGACAACTTGGCGATAATACTGGTACACAGAGGCTTTTGCCGGTTCAGGTAAAAGACCCCACCGGGGCGGGATATTTAACAAACATTATAAAAATAAGTACCGGTATATTACATACTATTGCCCTTAAGAATGATGGGACGGTTTGGACATGGGGATATAACGGATATGGGCAGCTTGGAGATGGTACTACGACTGCTAGAGGGTTACCAGTACAGTCTAAAGATTACACAGGTTTAGGATATTTAACTGGAGTTACGCAGATTGCTGCAAACAGTGGTGTAGGTAACACTATTGCCCTTAAAAACGATGGAACGGTTTGGGGTTGGGGAGCAAACAGTAATGGGCAGCTAGGAGATGGTACTACATCACAGCGCGTATTGCCGGTACAAGTGAGAAATAGCACCAATACAGATTATTTGACTAATATGGTGACTATTAGTGGGGGCTATAACTATAGTTTATCAGCCAAGAATGATGGGACGGTTTGGGCTTGGGGATCTAATAGCTCTGGGCAGCTAGGAGATGGAACCACATCAGCGCGCGTATTGCCAGTTCAAGTTAAAGATACAACTGGCACAAGCTTTTTGAGTGGTGTGCAGGACGTTGGGGGCTCATCATCATTCACTACTGCGGTTATGTCTAACGGCGAAGCAAGAGCGTGGGGATATAATGCTTACGGCCAACTTGGAGATGGCACCACGACATCAAGAACTCTTCCTGTAATAATTAAGAACGCCGATGGAACATCGTATTTATCCGGTGTTCAAAAAATAGTTGGTGGTGGATCTTTTAATGCATCAATCGCACACACCGTCGCCCTCAAAACAGATGGCACCCTTCAAGCTTGGGGATACAACGGCTATGGCCAGCTAGGGGATAACTCTACAATTAATAAAACACTACCCTCTCAGGTTCTATCCTCCGTCTACTTCACTGGTGGCCATGTCTTGTCTGGTAGTGCTTCTGGCTATGTGGTAGATATGGGGCCTACTCGTAAGACACGTTGGCAATCTGTCTTATGGAATACTGATGTTTTGCCAGCTACTAATAATGTTACCTTTAATGCTCGTACTAGTAATGATGGTACCAATTGGTCTGATTGGAGTAGTGGTTTTGTCCAGAATGTACCTGGTAGTGTAAGCGGTACGGGTGATCTAAGTAGTTTACCCTTTTCTAGATATATAGAGCTTAAGACAACACTAGCTACTGGAGGAGATCTTTCTGGTACGCCTGTGCTAAATGACTTTAGCTTAGTGTTGCAAGATGATACTACTCCTCCCCCTACCAATGCTTCTGACATAACTATGAAAAAGTCTAATAGTGGAGCAACGGTTAATGCCGGTGATTGGAACAATGCCCCTACGCCATACTTTGCTTGGACAGCTGGAGCAGATGATGATGGTGGCGCTGGTATAGATGGTTATTGTTTGTACCTAGGCCAAGATGCTAATGCAGATGTTACTACATCTAAGGGTCTACTGGGTACAACTCAGTTTGACACAGATGGTAAGTGTCAATATGCTACGCATAGTGAAAGTTTAGATCTTAGCGTTGCTGGTGTATTAGCTACGCAGTTAAGTTCATCTAACCAACCCTACTATCTTTTAGCTAAGGCTATAGATAAAGCTGGTAATTTGTATGATGGCACACCTGCAAGCTTTAACTTTAAGTACGACAATACACCACCAAATAATGTTGGCTTTGTATCTTTGCCTAGCCAGTTTATTCCTACTAAGGATGTTACTATTACTTGGCCTACTACGGGTGGACAAGCTGTGTCTGATGCTAATAGCGGTATTGCTGGTTTGCAGTACAAAATTGGTAATGATGGTACTTGGTACGGGGCTAACCATAATGGGGCTCAAGATCTTAGTGATGTATTACCTAACAATGGTTCTTACCAAACTAATGCTACTTATGACTATCCACTAATAAACGAAGGTAATAACTTAATCTACTTTAGAGCCCTAGACACTGCGGGTAATGTATCGGCTACACAAACATCGGCTGTTCTAAAGATTAATACTGCCTCTCCTAGCCAACCACAAAACCTGAACGCTAATCCTAGTACTAATACTACTAATAACTTTGCCTTTAGTTGGGCAGAACCACAAACCTTTGTTGGTTCTAAAGATAATCTTACTTATTGCTATACGGTTAATACCTTACCTACGGTTGGTACTTGTACTTATACAAGTGCTGGGCAAACATCTATAGCAAGTGGGTCTTATGCTACCCAACCAGGAGATAATACCTTTTATGTAGTAGCAAGAGATGAATCTGGCAACATTAACTATGCAACGGCGGCTAGTGTAACCTTTAGTGCTAATACTAGTGCTCCGGGTATACCACTCAATGCTGATGTAGCAGATATTAGTGTAAAGGCTACTCAAAACTGGAAGTTAGCTTTAAGTTGGGAGAAACCAAGTAATGAAGGAGCTGGTATAGCTAGTTACCGTATATATAGATCAACTAGCCCAGATAGTGGTTTTAGCCAAGTGGCTACAACGTCTGGTACTAGTTATGTAGATGGTGGCTTAAGCCAATCTATGTATTACTACAAAGTGGTGGCTTGCGATAGTGCTAATAACTGTGGGGCAGAATCTAGCATTGTTAGTAAAACACCTACTGGACGGTTTACTAGTCCACCAGAGCTTATTACTGCTCCGTCTGTATCGGCTGGTACACGTAAGGCAAGTATTACATGGACTACGGATAGGACTAGTGATAGCAAAATACAAATAGGCACAAATAGCGGTGAATATCGAGCTAGCGAAACCTATAGCAGCGCACAGGTTAAGAATCACCAACTAGAAGTAGAGGGCCTAGAAGCCGGTACTACCTACTACTACAAAGCTAAGTGGACAGATGAAGATGGTAATACAGGTAGTAGCAGTGAGCTTAGCTTTACCACCCTGCCAGCACCAAAAGTAAAAAATGTTGAGGTTATATCTAAAAACCTAAATAGTGCAACCATACAATTTACAACCACAGACGCCGTAAAAGTAAACATACCATATGGCCAAACAGAAAACTTTGGTGGCGTTAAATCAATTAATACATCCTTGCAAGAAACTACATACACCGTTGAATTACTTGGTTTAGACGATGGAACAACCTACTTCTTTAGGCCGGATACATATGATGTTGATAACTTTAATTATGTTGGAACAACTTTCTCCTTCACCACCCCTCCCCGCCCCCGCATCTCTAATTTGCGCTTTCAGCCTGTAGAGGGTGAACCTACTTCTACTCAAAAGGTAAGCTGGACAACTAATGTAGCAACTAACTCTACAGTAACCTATGGGGTAAGTGGTACTAGTGGTAGTGACTTACAAGATTCTAAGCTAACACTAGATCATAATATTACCATTAAAGATCTTCAAGACGATAGTGAATACTTTTTGTTAGCTCAAAGCCGTGATGGCAATGGTAACCTAGCAGTTAGTGACAGACAAGTCTTTAGAACAGCACTAGATACTAGGCCGCCAAGGATAAGTGATGTTAGTGTAGAGCCTACTATACGTGGTACGGGGGCAGAAGCTCGTGGACAAGTAGTAGTAAGCTGGAAGACAGATGAACCAGCTACTAGCCAAGTAGCCTATGCAGAGGGTACAGATGTTAAAGAGTATAATAACCAAACTTCAGAAGATACTACTTTAACTACAGAACATGTGGTTATTGTGTCTGACTTGCCTACATCTAAAGTATATAGTGTACAGCCTTTGTCTAGAGATAAGGCTCAAAACCAAGTTAGTGGTGATAGTATGCCGGCCATCATTGGGCGTGCATCAGATAATGTACTTACAATAGTATTAAATACAATGAGAAAGGTTTTGGGGTTATAAAATGGCAGAAAATACAACACTAATAAAAGTCGATAAGGTTTCACAAACATTTTTAACGGGAAAAGAACAGGTAAAGGCTATAAAAGAAGCCTCGTTTGAAATCCAACAAAATACATTTAACATTGTATACGGGCCATCTGGTAGTGGAAAAACTACTTTACTAAATACATTAGTTGGTTTACAAAAACCAACTTCTGGCCAAGTAATATTACAAGACAAAGATGTATATAAATTAAATTCTGATGAACTTGCAGCACTAAGAGCAAATAAAATTGGAATTGTACTACAAACCAACTATTGGGTTAATAGCTTAAATGTTTTAGATAATATATCACTCCCATTGCTATTTTTGGGATATAACAGAAAAGCTGCTAACAATATTGCAAAAATGTCTTTAGAACGTGCCAAAATGACGGCCTACGCTAAAAAATACCCCACCTATCTTTCTGGTGGAGAACAACAGCGCGTAGCAATTGCTAGAGCACTTGCTAACGACCCCTTATTTATAGTTACAGATGAGCCAACCGGTAATCTGGATACCCCAAATGGCGATGCCGTAATGGAGCTGCTACAAAACATTAAAGAAGAATACAGAAGAACGGTAATACTTGTAACCCATAATATGGAATACTTACCTTTAGCAGATAAAATACTACACATCCAAGACGGAATAGTAGAAGAGCTGGCATCAGACAATATACAAGAAAAAACAGATAAACTTATAGAAGATATACGTAAAAGAACTACATATTTTAAAAATCTTAATCTTGGTAGCAAAGCTATTAGCAGGAGCGTATAAATATGGCAAATAAACCACATTACAAATCTATACCAATTAGCGCAACCTTTTATTTAGCATGGAAGAACATTACACACAAAAGGCTGCGCAGTATATTAACTATTTTAGGCGTAGCAATAGGCATAGGAGCAGTATACTTTTTACTATCTTTTGGTTTTGGTTTAAGAAATTTAGTAACAGAACAAGTTGTTGGAAGCCAGTCTATAAAAGCAATAGATGTAAGCACGGTTAACTCAAAAATAATACAACTAAACCAAGAAAATTATCAAAAAATGCAAAATTTTAATAAAGTAGCCAAATATGGTGCTCTACTATCTGTTCCGGGTAGTATTAAAATAAATCAATCGGGAGCAACTAGTGTTGTAGTGTACGCGGTAGACAAAGGATATGTTGAGCTTTCTAACCACAGTATCGTTGCAGGTTCTTACAGCAAACCAAACGAGGTTGACACAGCCTATATAAACACGGCTACAACAAAAGCGGCCGGTATAAAAGATCCAAAAAGTATAATTGGACAAAAAATGCAGCTAATTATACCACTCCAGAATGCTAATCAACCCTACTTAGAAAAAGACTTTACAATTGTTGGGGTTATAGAATCGGGCTCTGGTAGCGAAGTATATACGTCTTATGACATATTTTCTGGCTTAGAGGTAAATACATACAGCCAAATTAAACTTGTTGCTCAAGAAAGATCAGATGTAGCAAATTTACGTAAACAAGTAGAATCTATGGGCTTTCAAACAGTATCTGCAATAGATACAGTAGACCAAATAGATAAAGTTTTTCAGATATTTAATATTGTTTTGGGGGCATTTGGCGCCATTGGTATGGTAATTGCTATATTGGGTATGTTTAATACCTTAACAATTTCATTAATAGAACGAACAAAAGAAACGGGCTTAATGATGGCCTTAGGTGGTAGAAAACGTGATATGTCTAGGTTATTCATATTTGAAGCCTTAATCTTATCTATTAGTGGCGCAATTATAGGTATTATATTTGCAAGAACGGCAGAGCTTATAACAAACGGCATATTAAATAGCTACGCCCATTCTAGGGGAGTTAGTGAATCTTTTAACTTATTTGCCAACCCTTGGTGGCTGCAAATTGCAATGGTTATATTTATGATACTTATAGGTTTAGTAGTAGTAATACTACCCGCATTAAGGGCAGAAAAAACCAATCCAATAGATGCCTTGCGCCAAGAATAAAGAACGATGAATAAAATACTATTCATACATCGTTCTGTGGGCGAAAATCTTATCAATGATGGCAAGATTTATCAAAATTTTATAAGTAACTCAAATATAGATTTTAACGATTACAACGTAAACACAAAAATATTACGTAATAAATACGATAGTAAAAAACTACTGCTAGATTTTCCAAACAACAACACTACCCCAAAAGATTATTCTATACTTTTTAATAAAAACACAAAATATCTAAAAACAAAAGATTTTGTACTACAGTTTAATACAGTAATTATCAAATCATGTTACCCAAATTCAAACATAAAAAATATCCAAGAACTTACAAATATTAAAAATTATTACACTAAAATTACTAGTTTCTTTAATAATCTGCCAAATAAACTCATAATAGTAACTTCTCCACCATTGATTCCGTTTAAAACAAACACGCAAAACGCTAAAAGAGCAAAAGAATTATCAAATTGGCTTACAAATAATAATTTTGGTAATAATATTAGTACTTTTAGCTTATTTAAATTATTAGCCGAAAAGAATGGTAAAAACACTAACATGCTTAAAATACAATATCGTCGCTTACTACCATTTGATTCTCACCCCAACAAACTAGCCAACCAAAAAATTTCTCCTATGTTTATAGATTGCGTGTTAGATGATACTATTTATAGTATATGAAAACTATTACATTACCCGGGTTAATAGATCCTCATGTGCATTTGCGCGATCCAGGGCAAACTCATAAAGAAGATTTTTACACAGGCACCGCAGCAGCATTGGCTGGTGGTTTTACTACTATAATAGACATGCCAAACAATTTAGTTCCTATAACCACTAAAAAATTGCTAGATGAAAAAATTGCTGAGGCTAAACAAAAAGCTGTGTGCGATTTAGGCTTTCATTTTGGCACTTTAGGCGATAATTTTGACCAGTTTGAGATAGTTAAAGATAGTGTTATGGGCCTTAAAGTGTATATGAACATAACAACTGGAGGCTATAAAATAGATAGCGCAAAGCTAATAGATATTTATAAAGCTTGGCCCACCAATAAGCCAATTATGTTACATGCAGAAGACGATGTATCAGATATTGTGCTAAAAACTTTAAAAACCATACCCAAACAAACCCATATGTGCCATGTTTCTAACCAAAAAGAGCTAGAATTTGTATTAAAAGCAAAAGAAGCGGGGTTACCAATTACTTGTGGTGTTACGCCGCATCATTTATTTTTAACAGATAAAGATGCAGACAAACTTGGGCCTTTTGGCTATATGAAACCATACCTAAAACCAAAAAAAGATCAACAATTTTTATGGGACAATTTAGACGGCGTAGATATAATAGAATCAGACCATGCGCCCCATACAAAACAAGAAAAACTTAGTAGCCAGCCCCCTTTTGGCGTACCAGGACTAGAAACCACTTTGCCATTAATGCTAACAGCACAAGCAGAAGGCAAATTAACAATGGATAAGTTAATTTCTTTGCTACATACAAATTCTGCTAAATTATTTAACATAAATCAGCCAAAAGGCACATCAGTTTTAGTAGAATTATCAGAAACAACAATTAGCAATAAAAATATCCATTCTAAATGCGGCTGGACGCCTTTTGACGGTATGGCTGTAGCAGGTTTTGTAAAAGAAGTTACAGTAAATAATAAGGTTGTTTACAACAATGGTAAAATACTAGCTAAAGCTGGTTCTGCTAATATTATAAACTAGCCTTTACTTGGTTTGCTAAATTATCGTTCCACATTGCTGCTGTAGCAGACTGTACCAAATCTGCACCCTTTGAACGATAATCTTTAAAATCATTTGGATCCATTACCCCACCAACACCAATAATCTGTAGGTTTAAATTATTGTCTTGGCGTATTTTATTAATACGTTCTACCATATCTAAACCGGCCCATTTAATGCCCTTGCCGCAAACACCCGCTTTTAACCTGTTTGGCCCAGGCAATAGCTGATTACCATATTTATCTACAATTGGTGCCGCAATTGTATTAATAACAGATACCGCAGATAAATAGGGCGAAGCCTCAATAATTGTTGCTTTTAAAGTATCTTGCTGTAGTTTAGAAAAATAGCCAAGCTTGGCAATAAGCGGTACGTTGCCAATGGCTTGTTTTGTTTTTTTGCAAATTTCAATTACCGAGGCTTTTGTGTAGCAAAGCACACCCTCGCTTGCAACATTAGGGCAAGACAAATTAATTTCTATTACTTTAGCACCGCTTTCTACTGCTAATTTTGCAGTACTTGCAAAATCATCAAAATAATCTAGTTCTGTAAAGCCTTTTTGTATAGTACCTACAACGCTCATTATTAATAATTGCCCCTTGCCTTGGTGGCTAAGTGCTTTTTTTAAATCTTCTACCCAAAAATTAGGGCCCTTAGACGGTACTCCAAAAGAATTTGTAACGGTAACTTCTGCTAACGATTTGTTTGTTGTAGAATGACCAACTATAGGCTTACTTGCTTTTTCTAAAGTTAAATTACCCTTTACATCTAAGTAAACTACATTTGGATACTTGTTACAGGGGAAGGTTGTGCTACGTTGAGTTTTATAGCAAACTACGTCAAAACCCATATCAAATGCGTGTTTTACATGGTTAGAGTTTAATAATATACCAGACGCAATGCCAAAAGGTGAATTAACTTTACGGCCAACAAAAGAATATTTGGGATTTTTGTCATTTTTTGCAATATTTTTGTTATTTATATTAAAAGGGCCTTTGCTAAAATTTTCTTCATAGGTTATTGCAGGATCATAAAATACTGGTTTTAAGCTCATATTTGCCTTTATTAAGTTTATACCTATATACTATATTACTAGACATGAACTTTCTTACAAAGTTAGATAAGGCTATAACAAACAATGATTCTCTTTTGTGTGTAGGGCTAGACCCAGATATCAATAAAATTCCCCCTCATATTGCATCACAAAAAGATGCTTTTTTTATATTTAATAAAGCAATTATAGATACTACTAGTAATTTAGTATGTGCATATAAGCCAAATTCTGCCATGTACGAGGCTGCTGGTGAAGATGGCATCACGCAACTTAAAAAAACTTGTGATTATATTAATGAAACTTACCCAAAAATACCAATAATACTAGACTTTAAAAGAGCAGATATTGGCAACACAAACAATTATTATGCTAGTTTTGCTTTTAACTATTTAAACGTAGATGCAATTACTATTAACCCCTACATGGGCAAAACCGCAAATAACGAGTTTTTAAGTTACAAAGATAAGGGCATCATTGTGCTTTGCCGAACATCCAACCCAGGAGCGGGTGAGTTTCAAGATTTAATTATAGATGGCAAGCCACTTTACCAACATGTTGCTAAAAATATTATAGATTCTTGGAACACTAACGATAATTGCCTACTTGTAATGGGAGCAACCTATGCAGATGAACTTGCTAAGGTAAGAAAAATTGTAGGCCCTAATATGGTATTTTTGGTTCCGGGAGTAGGTGCCCAAGGTGGAGACGTAAAAAGCTTTGTTAAGGCTGGTATTGGCGCTAATAAAAGAGGTTTAATAATAAACTCTTCTAGAGATATCTTGTATAGTTCAAAAGGTAAAGATTTTGCCGATGCTGCCAAAGCTAAGGCACAAGAAATACGCAATACAATTAATAATTATAGATAGGGGTAAAATGGACGCAAAAAAAGAACTACAAGAAATTGGTTGTATATATAGTGGGCACTTTGTTGGAGTTAGCACAAAACATCTAGCTGGTTACTGTAATATTGACCCGCTTTTACCGCGTGTTGATATTGTAAAAAAATATATAAAGGAGCTTGTTAGCAATTTTAAAGATGATCAAATAGATACTGTTATATCACCCGCAATAGGCGCAATTCCATTTTGCCATTGGGGCGCACATTATTTAACAGAAATGTCTGAAAATGTTAGGGCAGTATGGGCAGATAAAGTTAAGGGTTCTCAAACTAAAGAATTTGCTTTTGAGCGCGAAGGCTTTAAAGAATGTGTTAAAGGTAAAAAAGTAATACTACTAGAAGATATGATAAATCAGATGGCAACCATAAAATCTGTAATAAAAACTGTTAGAAAATCAGGTGGAACAATAATTGGCGTAGGGGCTGTAGCTGCCAACAAAGGGGTAACAGCAGAGGCGTTGGATGTACCAAAATTTGTAAAACTTTGTAGTGTTGAATATGATGTGTGGCCCGCAGAAGAATGCGCCAAAACTGGTCTTTGCTCAAAAAATGTACCAATTGTAGAAGATATTGGCCACGGTGATGATTTTAAAAAAAACCACCCAAATTATGCCGGTGGCTACGTTAAGCTAATATCTTAAATTACATTTGGTTTTGGCCATCAAACAAGGCCGAAACACTCATTCCATCATATACAGCAGTAATTGCAGAAGCCAAAAGTGGAGCTACAGATAAAACTTTAACTTTTTTATGATTATTGTGATTTGCGGGCAAAGTATCTGTAACAATTATTTCATCAAAAGCTGATTTTTCTATTCGTTCTAAAGCTGGGTCACTAAAAATACCGTGAGTGCTAACCCCAAATATTTTTTTTGCGCCACGTTCTTTTAACAAATCTGCCGCTGCACAAATTGTACCTGCGGTATCTATCATGTCGTCTATAATTATGCAGTTTCGGCCTTCTATTTCTCCTATTAAATGCTTTGCCTCTGAGCTACCATCTCTTTTAGTAGCGACTCTTTGTTTATGAATAACAGCCACTGGGCAGTTTAACGAACTAGCATAGCGTTCAGAAGATTTTACCCTACCGGCATCTGGCGATACTATAGTAATTTCGTCTTTCATTAAGTTTTCTTTAATATATTCTTTTAAAACAGGTGCTGCAATTAAATGATCAAACGGGCCATTAAAAAATCCTTGAGATTGCCCAGAGTGCAAATCTATACTCATTATTCTATTGGCACCGGCAACGCTAAACATATCTATTACTAATCTTGTTGTAATGGCCTCTCTGCCGCTGGCTTTTCTGTCTTGCCTGGCATAGGCCAAAAAAGGGCATACAGCAGTTATAGAATTAGCAGAAGCACGTTTAGCAGCATCTATCATTATTAATTGTTCCATAATTGCACCATTTATATCTGGGCCAACATGGCTTTGCATAATAAATACATCACAACCACGCACAGACTCTGTTAATTTACACTTAATTTCCCCGTTAGCAAAAGCACCTAGCTCTACCGGAGTTAGTTTAATACCAATTTTTTTTGCAGTAGCTTTTGCTAGTTCTGTATGAGAATTTCCTGTTAAAAGCTGAATATTATCACGAGATTTTTGTGCCATTACTTATTAGTGTACACCCCCTGTTTATAAATTTCTAACAAAAGATAAAAATCAATATTTAAAGCAGCTTGGTATTTACTATTTAAGACCAGAGCATTATTGTTAATAGTAGTGGACATACTTAATTTTATACCAGGATACAACACAAACATTTTCCTTGCCGGGCGAGAACCAGCTTTCATAATGTTACTATCTTTTGTATTAACATACATTATTACCAGAGGTTATACTCGTATAGCACGCCACACTGGTTGGGGCAGCGCATCTTTTGGTGGGGTACATACTCATCATATGGTTTTTGGCCTAGTTTTAGCATTTTCTGCTGGAGCACTACTATTTGCATTTACACCGCCCCAAGGGGCATTTTATTTGTTACTAGCCGCAGTATTTGGATGCGGAGCTGCATTAGTATTAGATGAATTTGCACTTATTTTTCATTTACAAGATGTGTATTGGGAACAAGAAGGCAGAAAATCTGTTGATGCCGTAGTTTTAGCTATTGTTATAGGTAGTATATTGTTACTTAGAATAACTCCATTTGGTACAACATACGATGAAGCGGCAACCGGAATTGCTATTGGTGTAGCTATTAACTTACCTATAGTAATTATAGCCGGTTTAAAAGGAAAAATATTCTTTGCACTTGTTGGAATATTTATACCACCAATATCTATAATTGCCGCAATACGCATTGCCGAACCAGATTCTATTTGGGCACACAGGTTTTACAAAAATAACGGCAATAAAATTATTAAATCTAAAAAGCGCTATGATTCATACGAAAAAAAATGGCGATCTAAAAAAGAACAGGTTTGGGATTTAATTGGCGGCAAAACCGGACGCCCAAATATTAACAAATAAATAGCCTTGTTTAATTAAGCTTCTACTATTGGGGTAATTTTAGAATTAAATATTTTTGATATATTGGCAGTATAAGCACCAATATTATCTTTAAAATAATGCGGATACGCCTTTTGAATTTGCGCTACAACATAATAGCCAACAGCCATCATGGCACCATAATCTGCATCATCTGGTAATGATATATGCAAACGGTTTTCTGGTTTGCCCCAAGTATTATTTATTGTACCAAAACTTATAAATAATTCGTCTGATGGTGCAACCGTAGTAGCATGAGGCACGTATTCGTCTGTTTCTATGTCTCTGGCAATATTACGGCCAAAAAGTTCTATAAATTTTACCTGCAACATACGTATAACGCCAGAATACTTAGCGGGCACTATAAGATAAAATTTATTATAATTTTTAAAATCTGGATAAACAATTTTTGCTGTATTAGATTCTAAGAATTGTTTAATTTTTGTAGGGTCTTCTCCACTTGCTGCTAATATCATCCCCATATATGTAGAAGTATTATATGTATACGGTTCACGGTTTTTAGGTAATATATATTCATCGTAAATATGATTATTATCTAACTCATTATGCGCGGGAGAATTTGGCGTATTAGTAATAAAAGTTACATGCTTATTAAGCTCCTTTGCACGGTGTGCAATTATTGGAGCATGTTTACCACCAGAAGCCGATATTAGCACAACGCCGTCTATTGCAGAGATGTTTTTTAATTTTTCTTCATAATTGCTTTCTGATGCAAAAACGGCGTCAGATTTTTCGAATATTATTTTGCCAGTTGCTTCTGCGTTACCAGACCCAACAACTAATGGGTGTTTATAAATAGATAAATCTATTTTGGGCAAAGGATTATTTATAAAAAGCTCTAAAGCGCCTAAAACTGCAATATCTAAATTTGGCATATTATTTAGATCAAACGTATTTAAAATTGATATATTATTTTGCAAAATATTATTTAGCCTTTCTTATTTTATTAGTTATCATGTAAACTATTTTTTAAAATTAATCGGACAAATATTTAATATATCGGTTTGCCAACTTGACCCCGCTCCCTCAACTAATCCATCTGCCGTCGCGGGGCCCCAAGAACCGTTGTCGTAAAAAGTAAGAGCGCTTCTATTGTTTGCCCAGGCTTCTATAATTGGGCTTGTTATGCGCCAACTAGCCAACACTTCTTGGCTAGTAACAAACAGTGTTTTATCACCTCTTAGCGTATCTGCAAGTACACGCTCATAGGCAGTATATTGAACATCCGATAATTTTTGTTGATAACAAAAATCCATTTGTACATGCTGCAGCTCATCCTTAAAGCCGGGTTTTTTAATAGTAAGATCTAAAACAATACCCTCGTTTGGTTGAATTCTTATTACAAGAATATTTTTATGTTTGGGCTTGTTGGGTTTTTGGTAAATAATTGTTATTTCATTAACTTTTTCTGCCAAAGCCTTACCCGTTCTTATAAATACAGGAACATCGCGCCATCTATCGTTATTTATAGATAATTTAATTGCCGCATAGGTTTCTGTTTGCGATTTAATATCGCCTACTTCTTTACGATACGTACTATATTGGCCCCTAACCGTTTCTACACCCATGTTATCTGCATGTGGCGGTAATATAGAATTTAATATAATCTCTTTTTGTTGGTGTATACTCTTGGCGTCCATATTTTTTGGCTCATCCATAGTAGTAAGCGCTACTAGCTGTAAAAGATGGCTCTGAATAAAATCTCGCATTGCACCCATCTGCTCATAAAATGTAACCCTATTTTCTATGCCAATAGATTCGGTTGCGGTTATCATAATGTGGCTTATATGCTTAGAGTTAAAGGTTTCTGTAAAGATTGGATTATTAAATCTAAAAGCCAAAATATTTTGAACAGTTTCTTTTGCTAAATAATGATCTATTCTATATATTTGTTCTTCTGTAAAAGATTTTTGTAAACGCACTATTAACTCTTTTGCAGATTGCAAATCATAGCCAAACGGCTTTTCTATAAGCAAACGGCTTTCGTGTGTGCCGTGCTGACAACCTTTATTTAAGCCCTGTTCTCCTAGTTTATCTACAACAGGTGCAAACATTGCAGATGGGATAGCCAAGTAAAAGACACGCAACAAACAAATACCGGTTTTATCTTCTATTGAATCTAGTTTATTTTTTAATTTTATATAGTCTGCGTTATCTATAATATCCATACTAACTATAGAAAGAGATTCTTTAAACCACTGCATGGTACTTTCTTGACACTTGGTTTTACCATCAGACTCTACACTTATTTTAATTTTATTTAATATCTCTTCTACGGTTGCTCTAGATCTTGTAACCCCAACTATCTTAGTGTTTAAAGGCAGCAAACCATTATTAGCAAGCATATATAAAGATGGCAACAAATACCTCTTTGCTAAATCACCCGTAATGCCAAAAATTGTTATAATTGCAGGCTGCAAATCTTTAGTAGGCTCAGACATCTATTTTTCTTCCTTATTAATAGCGTGCCCACCAAACTTATTACGCATTGCCGCAAGTAATTTAGTAGCAAAATTAGTTTCGCCCTTTTGGCTTTTTAACCTAACATCAAACGAGGCATCAATTGCGGGTGTTTTAACATTATAGTCTTTGGCAGTTTCTAACGCCCATCTTGCTTCGCCAGATTCTTTAACGTAACCGTCTATACCGTTTAGATTTGGATTTTCTTCTAAAGCCTTTACAGACAAATCATTTAATAAAGATTGAATTATGCTGCCATGTTGCCAAACTTTACCTGCTTTGGCTAAATCAATATTTTTAAATGGCCCATCTTTTAACAAATTATAACCTTCTGCATAAGATTCCATTAGCCCATATTCTATAGCGTTATGAACCATTTTTACATAATGCCCGCTGCCGCTTTTACCAAAATATGCCCAACCATTAGGGGGTGCAAGCGCATCAAATATAGGCGATAATTTATTTACCACTTGCTCATCTCCACCAACCATCATTGCATAACCTTGCTTTGCGCCTAATATACCTCCGCTAGTACCAACATCAATAAATGTAATTCCTGACTTTTTACAATTTTCAGCTCGCTTTATAGTAAGCCGGTAATCTGAGTTGCCTCCATCTACTATTACAGAATTTTTTGGCACAACCGCCAAAAGCTCTTCTAGCTCTGCATCTACAAATTGTGACGGAATCATAAGCCACAATAAATCTACATTGTTACTAATTAAATCTTGCCGGCTTTTAGACAATATAACCCCGTTACTTTTGGCATTCTCCTGGGCATCAATGCTTGGGTCTAGCGCAAACACGCCGTGGCCAGATTCTACAAGGCGTTTAGACATATTGCCGCCCATTTTTCCTAAACCAACAAAACCAACTTTCATAAATCTCCTTTTATAGTTATATCTGTAAAAATTGTAAGTTTTTTTACATGTTTTAATATTCTTGCAGGTATCTCATTTACCGAACCTTCGTTTATCATACTTTGTAAAGCTTTAGCTTTTGAATGCCCGCTTACAAATAAAACCACTTCATTAAGATTATTTATTAATTTAGGAGTAGAGGTAATTCGTTGATAATCTGGGCCAACATAATATCCGTAATAATCTTTGCTATCCATTAAAGGGTTATTTGGCAACAAACCAGACGTATGACCATCTGGGCCTAGGCCAAGCTGACCAATAGAATAATAACCATAGCCAAGTAAATTCTTAATGTTATAGTTATATTCCTTAACCGTATCTGTGGCATTATCTTTATTATTAATTATGGGGTAAACCTGGCAATTACTCATATCAAAACCCAAATCTAACAATTGTTGCCAGTTAGAATCGCTGTGGCCAACAGGGCCAAAACGTTCATCTACCAAGCAAACATGAAGTTTATTTTTATAGGGCCTTAGGTTTAACTTACTTCTTGCTAGTTTTGCTAAACCAACGTTAGAGCCCCCAGACACAAACCAAACAACTTGTTCGCCAATGCTTAAATGCTCTTTAATTGTATCTGCAATATAATCAGCAACAACATCATAATTATTTTGGGGGATTTCTATAACATTTGTATTTACCAATATTTATCTCCCTTTTATTTATTGTATATAGTTCTATTTTACCTCTTTTTATAATAATTGCTTGCATATAAATTACGCGTGTTATAAACATTGGTATAATTACTATATGCCGTTTAACCATTACGCAAAAATTAAAAGAATATTAAATGAACAACCAAGTGGCTGGTACATAAAAATAATTAATAAACCAACTATTGCAAAAAACTTTAAAGGAGAAACCATTCAATTCCCATACTATTATCGTATATATAACAGCAAAAACGAACCAATTAAATACTGCAAGTTCCAACAAATAGACCTTTTAGCCAAAATACTTGCCGTACCCACCGAATCACTACCCATAGTAAACTAATGCATTATGAAAATATCATTTTTAAAGTTAATATTTAATAATGGAAAGTAAAAAACCTATAACAGATATATTACACAGTATGCCGGCAGATTTAAATATAGCACTTAATTCTAGCAAATCTGCCCTAGAGCGTTGGGAAAGCTTAACCCCACTTACCCAGAACGAATGGATCTGTTGGGTAATAACGCCTAAAAAGCCAGAAACTAGGCAAAATCATATTAATCGAGTAGTTACTGAGCTTATGGCAGGCAAGCGCCGGCCTTGTTGTTGGCCGGGTTGCACACACCGCAAAAATTTCTAGCAATTAAACTAATGTAGCGGCAAAAATTTGCCAAGCAAGTAAAGATTTAGCAACAAGGCTAAGAATAATATATGTTTTTTCGCCGCGTAAATAATTAGCCCACTTACCCTTTGCTCTATATTGCAAATACTGCACTAAAGCAAAGCAGTTAAACATAACAAAAAGTGAAATAACTATGCCGTATACAAACCCTGGAGCAGTAGTGCCCGCTGGGCCACCCGGGCTAAGCAACTGTATTAAAATTATAACCCAAGGTATAATACCTGCAATACACCCAAATATAAAAGGTAACCATTGGCCATCTCCGGGTTGTGCATATTTTTCTTGTAACCAACCAAATAAAATCATAGACAAATTAACACCAAAAATTGCAAGCAAAGCGGCGTAATCACTTATGCCATTTAGCTGAGCAATCAAAAATATCATTACAGATGAGCTAAATGAGTATTCTACCCACCTAAAAATATTTCTATTTTGTTTTAGGCCGTTGCCGTATCTTGGAAAGAATTTTTTAGAAGAAACCAAAAAATGAAAAAACGCCGACAACCCCAAAAAAAGTGCAATAGTATAACTAACATTATTACTAAATAAAAGTATTGGGTTAGTAACGGTAGACCCAGGAGGACCCGTCATATATGTTGCTGTTACTGGTAATGAAAAGTTGTTAGAAAGTGCTAATATAGCAAAAAATGATGCAAGGTGTAAAAACCCTGCTGATATGTTCCATTTTCTTAATGATTTAATTTGTACATCTGTTATTTTACTCATTTTTAAATATTATCATGTTTATGTTTAAAAGGCCATATTTTATATTTTTTATATAAAATTAATTATGTTAATATTGCATAATAATAGGGGGTATTTTATGGATACAGGCGCATTAGTAGAAGGTACAAAATATAGGTTAAAACCTAGTTTATGGGCCAGTTTGGTTGTTTTAGTAATATATATGGCAATTGTAATGGGTGTTCAAATTGGATCTGGCATAGAATATACCGAGATTACTAAAAATAGCAATAACCTTTTAAAAGGTGTGCTAATGCCCGTAGCTTTATCATCAATATTTTTAACTTTATTTGCTCTGTGGAGCGGCTGGTATAAAGATGTCTTTAAAGATAAATTTAAAATTCAAGGGCACAACTGGATAAATCTACTTGTAGTTTTTGCCATTATTGGCACAATTATTAACTTTGTATCTGGAGACATTGGTAGCCTTGGTACAACATTTATAATTTATGCAGCCATTGCTACTGCCCTAGTAGGCTATTCAGAAGAACTAATGACAAGAGGTTTACTATTAAGAGGCGCCCGCGGCTCTGGCTATACAGAAATTAAGGTCTTTTTAATTACCTCATTAGCTTTTGGGCTAATGCATAGTCTAAACATATTAAATGGCCAAGATATTAAAACCACCGTTATGCAAGTTGTATTTACCTTTTTGGCGGGTGGCGTATATTACGCAATTTTTAGAAAAACGGGCTTTTTATGGGTTACTATGGTTTTACACGCCTTATGGGACTTTTCTTTACTTACAAACGGAGCAGGTACTGTTAACCAAAGCCCTAACCAAGTTAGTGGGATTATGATAATCGCCACACTCTGCACCTATGCATCATACATTGTTTTATTTGCCTCTATAAGATTCTTTAACGTTAAAACCAAAAAAATCACCTAATATAACAAATATACTGTTCTATACTTAATACTTTTTAGCAAAATACTAAAATCTATACACTTTGTGTTTAGTTGTTTTTGCCTTCGCGCCAAATATCTACTGCCCAAACTAGCCCAAGCGCAAGTGCCGTATCTACGCTGTCATCAATTTCTACAAAATATTTATCACGCAAAGTTAGCCATTTTTGATTAATTTCTATAATTTTAGTATCACCTTGCATTACGGTATAGTTCTTGCCCATAAAATTACCGGAAAGCTCCCAAACTTGGCCATTTGATAGCTCCATTGTTAAGCGAGATTTTATTGGAGAAAACCGTGCAGTTAGCTTTGCGGCCACATTACCATCTGGTGTAAAAAATTCCATTCGCCTTGGAATATTAATTATTTTGCCTTTTGCAGTATACAAAATATTATCGTTGGTGTCTTTTATATCTGCTTTTGTGCCAAAACCTATTTTTGCATCAATAAAGTATACTTTATTTGTTGCTTCTTCATCATCAAAAACAGAAAAGTCCCGCCCCAACCCTAGCTTACTTTTTACCAAAAACCTTTTCATAGCCATAATTTTATCTCCTTATAAACCTATAATAGCAAATAGAGGCACTAAATGTGCCTCTATTTTAGAACCTAAGAAAGATTTGCACCCACAGATGTAGCCTACTAACTAAATAACCTTACTCGAACTATCAAACTTGCTTGGCTACATATTAATGTGCTGTTTCACTTGATCTTCCTAATTTATAATTTATCAAACCTACTAATATCATGTCAACAATATTTAACAAAAACTCTTAAAAGTAGTGCATAACAGATTATAATTCATATTATGCACTACTTATTGCTTTATATCTGAGCAATAATCCAGACTGCGCCTGCAATAGCAAGCAAAAATAGCCCTAGCCCAACTGGTGAACCCCAGCTAAACCAAGATCCCCAAGAACGCCAATGCTTATGCGTTCTTTCGTACCACTGTGTCTGCTCTTCTTTTGGCATTTGTGACATAGTTTTGACTCCTTATTTAGTAATAAAGTGAGTCTCTAATTGATTGTTAACCAGATAATAACTGTTTCTTGAGACTAAGAAGTTATTTTATGCGTCTGGGCTTACTAACAATACAATTATAGCAAAAGTACAGTAGCGTTAATACATAACAGACATATGGGTCACATATGTAATCATATATCCTCCTAGATGAAACATTACAAACTACTAAAGAGCAGTTTGAGGATTGTACGTTTGGCAATATGTAGCCAACAACTACTCTTTTATAATTCCCGTTGCAACCAGAGTATTACGAGTTGGCTCACTTAAATTTGCATTTTTTAGCTCCTCAATCAAAAACCAGAGTGGATGATACCAATCGTCCTCAGTTTTTATAACAACCTCATCGGCATTTAGGCTAAGATCAATACGATAGTTGTAAAATTTCATTTTTACAGACACTCGCTCGCCAGTATCTCTAAGTGTTTTTTCGTGTTCGCCCGATGATTGATAAAGTGGCGTTACAGTAGCAGTGTTTGTATCTATACCCGTTTCCTCAAGCATTTCGCGTCTAAGCGCGGCCTCTTTAGTTTCACCATCATCTACTCCGCCACCTGGCACTACAAACGAGCCCTCATACACCCCACCTTTTCGGTTCTTACCTAACAGTAACTTTCCATCTTTAGAAAATATAAAACCACCAGCAATATCGCGATGTATAGTTCTCATAATATAATTATACCCCGAAAACAAAAAACACTACGTTATCATAGTGCTTATGCTTGGCTTACAACAATAAAGCAAGTTATCAAGCAAGACTCTTTTGTTGTCTAAGTAATTTGAATGTGCTTGCTATTGTTCAAAAACTATAAAATCACCTTCTTCAATAGCGTATATTGGTAAATTTATATCACCGTAATGTTTCAATTCATCCTTTGCTTGTTCCCAATCAATGCCACCACGATATGGGTCATCTGTGCCATAATTTGAATTGTAGTGTGGGATAAATTTAATTGGAAGTACGCCTAAACCATCCATATTCTCCCGCCAGTCACACGTCCAAAAGTGCCTAACCAAGATGCTTGATCCAGCAGAGCTACCAGCGACAACTTTATTCTCCCAAATATTAGGTATGTCGTACTTGTCAAACCAAAAACGCAATAAATAGTCATCACCACCAAGAATATAAACGATATCGTTATTTTTTATCTGATTTATAAATGTGTCTGGCATTGCCATTTCAAATACAGCTTCAATGTCGTCTGAAACAGCATTTTTTGTGGCACTTTCGTATTTTTGAAATGTTTCTTCCCAGTATTCTCGCGATCTTGAAAATAATACTATAAGTATTTTGGGGCGCGTACCAAGGCCTTTCAGGATTTCTGCAAAGAATGCTTTTTGCTTCTCTGGGTATTGTGACGTATTACCAGAATTAAGAACGTACTTTGTCATTACTTAACTATAACAGTAAAATCAGACTCAATTCTAGCTTGAGCATATACAAAGTCATAACCATTTTCACAGTTCCGGCTTTGTATTTTACAGTTTGGCCCGCAGTCTTGGACATAATGCAAATTAAATAATTAAAGCAATATCATAAGGCAAAGAATAAACATTACAGCTATAACTGGTGCCCAATATCTTTCTATTTTGCTTCTAGAGATTGCATTCATAATAATTCCTAAGCCTAGATAAACAGTTAAAAACCACATGTAGCTATCTACAAATGCCGAACTAAACAAATTAATTATCCCCGTCGCTGATAAAACTACTAAAATCGAAATGATAAAGAATAGACAAGAGAATACACTTGCGATGCGATAGTTTCTAGGCAATATTTTTCCTTGCCGTCCTCCCCAAGCAGCTTCGCCGTAAGGCGCTCCCATAACCAAAAGTAATTGAAATATTGCAAAAGACAGAAGAAACAAAGATAGCGCGATTCCTAAAATTTGCATAGCTTCATTGTCTCACAAACAAAAACACTTTGCTTTTACAAAGTGCTTATGCTTGGCTCCCCCTATATACCTCAATCAGCAACCTATCTTTGGAGTATCAAGTTGAGGGTAACTATCTGAAAGATTTAGCAAAAAGACTAAATTTACGATTAACTTTATCACACTTTATGGCACTGAACAGATAATCAATGGCCTTCTTGGTGGGTTGTGTGAACACCATAGCTATACTTTTTCATACTATCCTTTAACTAGATTCTGCGGTTTACCATTTATATAAGCCTCAACGTTATCAATCATTATGTCTGCTCCCATTTGGCGACTCATCTCAGAGTTATATGAAATGTGAGGCGTTACTAAAACTTTAGGGTGTGCCAGTAGTTTTTTATAAAGAGGGTCTTCTGTGTCCCCAACCAAGATACCACCACAATCGCTAGCAACGCCTTTCAGTCTTCCACTATCTAATGCTTCTAACATTGCATCTTCGTCAACGATCTCACCTCTCGTAACTGTCACGAAGTACGAACCTTGTTTCATTGAGTTGAAAAAATTGGTTCCCAGAATCCTGTATGTTGTTGTGTTGCTACTCAGAGTATCCACGACTACATCAGCGTTTTTGACAGAAATATTTAAGTCATCACCACGTTTGAAAAAACTCACCTGCATACCGTATGCTTCCGCTAGTTCACCAACACGCCTACCTACGTTACCTTGTCCCAAAACAGTTATCTTATTACCTGCCAAGCCAGGCGTAATTGGTGGTAGGCTTCCATCCTTCCTGTAGGTTTCTTCTCTATTAATAGCATCAGGTAGGTTACGCATAAGCAAAGTGACCATTGCCATAATCCACTCTGATACCGCGTGTCTGTTAGCACCAGGTGCATTAGAAATTGTGACATTGTTTTTCTCTAAAACGTTTACATCTACAAAGGCTACACTCACAAATGCAACTGTTATATAAACATCTTTGAGCTGCTGATAGGCCTCTTGGAGCCCAGCCGTGCCTGAGCAGATTATGTGAGCGTCTTTTACTCGATCTAGATATTCAGCTCCATCCTTGGGCAGGGTGTCGTAATAAGTAACTTCGCCTAAACTTTCCAGCCTCTCTTTTTGCTCTACTGAAAAATCTTGGTTATTTGTAACTACAATTTTTGTCATCTTCTATGCTCCAAAAATTTCACAAGATTTTCCTTTCTGTAATGTCATAAAGCTCTTTGGCCTCAATAGCAATAGATTATTATCATGGCGAAGCATCATATATACAGTAGCCATTAATCTAAAAAACTCTGATGTCATAATTTAATTATATCTTACAAAAGAAAAAACACTCTGCTTTTGCAAAGTGCTTATGCTTGGCTCGGGAGGCCGGACTCGAACCGGCAACCTCGAAGTTAACAGCTTCTTGCTCCACCATTGAGCTACTCCCGAATATCCTGGTATTACCCAGGAGAATTTAAATAAAAGGTACATATAGCGCATGCTATAACTGTGTTAGTATAAAATAGTTTACTCTGTTAGGTCAAACCTAAATATTAATTATGTTAAAAAATACATTATTTAAGGTACAATAATACCTATAATAGGGAGATTAAAATGGATATAGTGCTTGGAATAATATCAATAGGGATTGGTGCGCTGATGCTATTTAGCGGCTATATACTTGCAAGAATTTTATTACCACTTTGGGGCTTTTTTGCAGGGTTTACCATTGGTGCAGCTGGAGCAGCAGATGCCTTTAATACAGCTTTTATAGGCACAACTATGGGTATTGTAGTTGGTTTAATTGTGGGGTTTGTATTTGCATTATGTGCATACTTTTTTTACAGTTTGGCGGTTGTATTATTGGGAGCAAGCCTAGGCTACTGGGTTGGTACTGGTTTACTAAGCTTAATTGGCATAGATAAAGGATTTATATCTGCCTTAATAGGCATTACTCTTGGTATAGTATTCGCAATAGCTACAATAGGTTTTAACGCTGCTAAATACTTATTAATTGCACTAACATCTTTTGCTGGCGGCCTAGCTATAATTAAGGGCTTGTTACTAGCCTTTGGCAAGATAGAACGAACAAGCCTAGACTACATTACAAATGTTCAAACTATAGAAAATAACACCTTTTGGTTAATAGCACTTGTTATTTTATTTATAATTGGTCTAATTGTTCAGATCAAAACCACCAAAAAAACCACACTCGATTCTTGGACAACAGCCTACGGCGCCCCCAAGCAATCTACAAATAGTTATAAAAAAGACTCTTAAATGGATGCAAAATTACTTCACCGTAGCAGATCGGGTTTAGAATCAAAAATAATTAGTACCGGGGTTATTGCATTAATACTTGGCGTAGCAGCTACAATTGTTATTTCAATAATGTTTAGCTGGACAAAAAATCAGGGCTGGTTTTTAATTGCCGGAACATGGCTTATTTTATTTTTTGGATGGGGCTACACAGCCATACGTTCAAAAATACGCTGGGACCGCGTGCGTTACGAAATTACCCCAGAATCAATTATTATTTATGAAAAAGCCGGAAAACTAGGTGGATCAAAAACCGTTTACCGATACGAATCTATTATATCTGTGCGCATGACACAAGACTATCTTGGTAAGCGTTACGGTTTTGGAGATGTTCATATTGTAATACCAAAGCTAGACAAAGAACTTGTTTTAAAAGATATAGATCGCCCAGACCAACAACTTAATTCATTACAGGCAAATATAGAGGCTCGTGGTAGCACTGCCGCAACTCATAGCCTAATAAATTAAGCTATCTTACTTTGCTTTTTAAATCTCCTAGTCGTGGTATATATGCATTAGCTGCCTCGTTTAGCTCTAAAACACGTAGCGCCCCAACTAAAACATATAGTTCATCTAAGCCCCTTTGGGTTAGAGTGTCTTGCGCCTCTGCTTCTATAAAGCGCTTACCAACTAGCTGAACTAGCCACTTTTCTTGGCTTTCTGTAACATCAGAAACATCAATGTCTATTCCTGGGTCTGGTGGCAAATCAATTACTTCTAATGACCTGGCAGATCGGCCCCTTTTTGCTAAATGCCCGCGCGCAATTAAACTGCGAATATGCAAAGCTACAGTAGCAACAGAATTATAATTACAGCCGTTCATAACCTCTCGGTAACTGGGGCTATAGCCATGTTCGGCAATAAAATCTGCAATAAATACCAATAGCTCTCTTTGCTTTTTTGTTGGTCGTACAACGTTTGCCATATTATTTGCCTCCTTTAGAATAATCTACATCTTTGAATACCCATATTTTGTACCAAATAAAGTTCCAAACAGTAAAAAATGCCGCCGCTATAAATTGGCCTATCTCTGGTTGTATGCCAATATTTTTTAAAGCATATAAAATTAAATAGTTTAATAAAAAAGAATTTATAATTGTATAAATAATGTAACGCCATGTAGTTTTGCGGCCCTTTTTGTCATTTTTATGGCCATTAAATACCCAAAATCTGTTTAAAATGTAGTTTATTGTAATGCCAACAGCATTACCAATAGCATTTGCCCAAAACAAACCAACATAATTATCTAAAATAACTATCAAAATATAACCACTCCAAAACCAAGCACCGCCACTAACGGCGTACTTTGCAATTTGCACCAAAAGTTTTTTAAATTTTGTTTGCTTTTTCATATTGTGTTTGTAAAATGTTCTTATTAGTAGTTTATCATACCCAATCACGTTATAATACAAACAATGAACAATAACATAATAGCAAATAGTCGTTTTATACTATTTATTGCTTTAATTGTTGGCGCACCTCTTTCAAAATATCCATCTTTTGCTTTACCCATAGCAAATTTTCCTTCATTTAGAATAGGCTTATATCAAATACTAGTATTACTTTTTGTCTTACTTTGTTTGCCGGCTTTAATAAAACAAAAATCTTTGTTATTTAATAATAAAAACAAGTGGGTAACTACACTTTTATTACTATTTGCAATTTTAGTAGGCGCTAGCATAGCTTGGTCTAACTACCCTGCCCGCAGTGCATTATTAGCATTTTCTGTATGGCTTTTAATAGTGCTAGTATTTTGTGCGTGGTGGTATGTGGCACAAAATATAACAAAAAATAATATTAAAACTATCGTAAAAGCCGTTCTATTTTTTGGTATTTTATATGCAATTATTGGTATAGCACAATTTATTATTGGTACTTTTTTTAACACAAACTTAGCCTTACTATGTACTGGTTGTAATGCTAATGTTTTTGGGTTTGCCCGCATTAGTGGTCTTGCGGCAGAACCACAATTTTTTGCAAACTCTTTAATACCTTTTATATTTATTGCAATTTATAGCTTAGTTAAAAAAACATCAAATTTAGCATGGATTAGCTTAACTAGCGTAAGCTTAACCCTTGGGCTAACATTTTCTAGGGGTGCTTATTTTGCAATTGCAATTAGTTTAATAATTACCTTTATATTACTTATTAAAAATAAACTGGCTAAAACTAGTTTAATTACTAAAATTATATTAGCCATTGTGGGTGGGTTTGCTGTGGCATTTTTTATACTAATTGCAGGTGCAAGCATAAAAAATTCATCTACTCCAGATATTACTTACAAAACAATAGATAGTATTGCAGAGCATGTTTCTTTAGGCATAATAGATTTACCAAATAAATTAACACCAGTTCAGCCAATAACCCAAAACCAAGAAACAATATTTGTTAGCCCTGGGCTTATAGAGGCCTCTAACACAGAACGTACATCAGCGGCGTCGCTAGCTATTAAGGCTTGGAGATATTCACCATTAACAACAATTTTTGGAGTAGGCGTTGGTAACTTAGGACCCTTTGTAGTAAAGAATATAGATGCCTCGGCCCCAAGCACATTAACGGTTTATATATACTATATATTATTACTTTCAGAACTTGGAATAATTGGTTTACTACTTTTTGTGACATTATTTATAATTTGTTTCAAGAAACTGCTTAATGACAAAAAGGCACTCTCAATTTCTCTCTTTGGGATACTGTTAGCATTCTTTATACAATATATATTTTTTGGGAGTTACATTAACGTTATGTACATTTGGCTTTGGCTGGGGATATCTTTAGGTATAACACCCCTTGTATCTAAGATAGAATTAAAACATACTGTATAAGAAGGTAATTTAAACTATCATGAAAAATAATACCTCTTTTATATACGCAATCGGCTTAATTATTGGCGATTTTTGTGCACTACTTGCAGCTTTTGTGGTTGCCTATGTTTTACGCGTTACCCTAGATGAACGTAGCCTAATTAACCCTATAGATTCTGACCAATATCTAAAAACCTGGATAATGATTATACCGGTTTGGATACTAATATTTGCATTCTTAGGCCTGTATAGGCGCACCGTTTACGAATATAGGTGGAGAGAGCTTAGTATGCTGGTTGTTGGCAGTATTTTAGGAATAATGACAGTAATAACATATGATTTTATAGTTGATACTCCGGTTTTTCCGGCCAGACTTATTGTAATATACGGGCTAGTAATAGGGTTTTTGCTACTTGTACTAGAAAGAACAATACTACGAGCAACACGTATGTGGATGTGGCGTACAGGTTTTGGCATAAATAATATTATGATTATAGGGAGTGGTGACTCTTTACATAATTTAATATCTTCTATGAGATATCCCTCTAAAACAGGCTATAAAGTAACCTTAGTAGCAACAAAAGATACTATTGTAGGTAAAAAACCGTTTAAAGTATTTTCAGACTACAAGCAAGCCATGGACGAGGCTCTAAACCAAAATATATATACAATTGTTGTAACTGGTATAGGAGATACCAGCAAAGAAGCAAACGAAATTTTAGCCTTTGCCCAATCTCATCATATAGCCTACAAGTTTATACCCTCTCAGGCGGGCATGCTTAACAACAAAATAGATGTAGAGCTGTTCCAGGGCCTTCCTGTTGTTACGGTACATCAAACTGCTCTAGTTGGTTGGGGACGGGTTATAAAACGCCTATTTGATGTTATAGCAAGCATTTTTAGCATAATTATTTTGTCACCTATATATATTATTATTGCTCTAGCCGTTAAAATATCTGATGGGGGCGCTATTTTATATAAGCCAAACCGTTTAAGCAGATTTGATACCACAATTAAAATATACAAATTTAGAACTCATAACCCAATCTATAACAACCTAGACCCAGAACAAGCATTTACCAAGATGGGTAAGCCAAACCTAATAAAAAAATACCGAGACAACGGAGATTATTTACCAAACGATCCACGCGTTACTAAAATAGGCCATTTTTTACGCAGAACAAGCCTAGACGAGCTACCACAGCTTTTTAATGTTTTAAAGGGCGATATTAGCCTTGTTGGCCCCCGTGCATTAATACCCAAAGAGCTTAACAATTATCCATACAAAAATCTTATCTTAGGTGTAAAATCTGGTATCACAGGCCTTGCCCAAACATCTGGCCGTAGAGAAATTAGCTATAACGAACGTCGTGCGCTAGATTTATACTACGTGCAAAATTGGAGTTTTTGGCTAGATATTAAAATACTTTTTTATACCATTATAGAAGTACTTAGCGGACGTGGTGCTAAATAAATATTAAGAATAAATAATGAGTAAACCCAAGCCACTAAATAACCAAGTATCTAGCCAAAAGATAGCCATAGTACACGATTGGCTTGTTGGGGGCGGGGCCGAAAGAGTGGTGCAAGCATTACACCAGCTATACCCAGATGCCCCAATATATACCAGCTATTGTACAAAAGAATGGCGCAATAAATTAGATAATAAGGTTGTTACGGGCTATTTACAGCACCTTGGTAAGTTTCGTAAATATTTACCACTTTTACAGTACTGGTGGTTTAGGTCATTAAGGTTAAAAAAATACGATGTAATAATTGCCAGTGCAGGAAATGGCCAAGCCAAGGCGGTAAAAAAAGGAAACGCAACTTTAATATGCTATTGCCACACACCTGTGCATTTTTTATGGCGCCATTACAAAAAATATATGAAAAGGCCCGGTTTTGGTATATTTAATCCAATTGCACGCTTGGGTTTATTAATTTTTGCCGGCCCCTTAAGAAGGTTAGATTATAATGCCGCCCAAAAAGTAGATATTTTTATAGCTAATTCAACTCACATCCAGGCAGATATAAAACAGTATTATAATAAAGATGCGCAAGTTATTTTTCCGCCTGTTAATACCACACTTTTTACACAAAAAAATACAGCCAATAAAAACAGAAAAGGGGTAATTACCGTGGGCAGATTAGTCCCCATGAAACACGTAGACTCTATAGTAGAAGTTTGTAATAATAACCATTACCCATTAACAATAATTGGCAAGGGCCCAGAACTTGCAAAATTACAAATTAAAGCTGGGCTTACGGTACAGTTTATTACAAACGCCTCAGATGAAGAGGTTGCTAAACGCGTTTCAGGCGCCAAAGCATTTGTTTTTGCCAGCTTTGAAGATTTTGGAGTTGCCCCAGTAGAAGCGCTAGCGGCTGGCACGCCAGTTGTGGCATTACAAAAAGGCGGCGCCAAAGATTATATTACCAACAGAAACGGAGTATTTTACCAAAATCAAAGCACACTAGAGCTAGAACAAGCTATCCAAAAATGTTTATCAAAAAAGTGGGATCATAGCATAATCAGCAAAAGTGCTCAAAAATTTTCTATAAAAGAATTTAAAACCAAAATTAAAAAAACAGTCAAAAAAATATCAAATATACCTAATCAATAACTACTTTTAATATTTTCAAACTAATTATTATATAATTATAGCTATTTATATTTAAAAATTATAACAAATCTAATTGCTGTTAATATTGGCTAAATAGGTTTATAATTGTAGCTAATGTGAAACCTAGCAAAAAAATATTAATAGCAGAAGACGAAAAACCCCTAGCACATGCCATGGAGCTTAAGCTCTCTAATGCTGGATACGTAGTTACAGTTGCAAACGATGGCGATCAGGCCATACAATACTTAAAAAATAATAAATATGATCTTTTATTATTAGACTTAATTATGCCCGTATCAGATGGTTTTAACGTTTTACAAAATATGAAAATATCTAAAAATAAAACACCTGTTATTGTTATGAGTAACCTTTCTCAAGAAGAAGACAAAACAAAAACAACTAACTTTGGGGTTAAAGACTTTTTTATTAAATCAGACACATCTTTAGCAGAACTAATCTTAAAAATTCAAACGTATATTTAATTTAGCTATTATACTGTTGCTCTAAACTATATCCTTATATACAATAAAATTATACAAAAAGAACGGTGGGTAAATGCAAGAAGAAAAAGAACTACTAGAACTACTCGTAAACGAAAACTACCTTAGCAAAGATGAGGCAGTTAAGGCGTGGCAAGAAAGTAGCAAAGCTCGTACTAATATAACAGACTATTTAAAAGAAAATAACCTAATTAGCGAAGATATTATTGCTATGGCTGTAGCAGAAAAATACAATCTTGCTATTGCTGATTTTAATGCTCATCAACCAACCCCCCAAGAAATTAGCTTAGTTCCAAAAGAATTTGCCCAAAAGTACAGAGTGGTTGTTTACCAAATAGAAAAGGGCAAGGTTATAATTGCTACAGATAAACCAAATAACCCAGACTTAAAAGACAGTTTAAAAACCATATTTAATAATCGTAAAATAGAGCTCCGTTACGCGTTGCCGGCCGAAATAGACGAAGCCCTTATAGATTATAGAGAATCATTAGATACGCGATTTAACGAAATTATTAAATCTGGCTCTAAAGTAGCTCCAGATATTATAGAAGCCATAATAATTGATGCTGCTGCAATGCGTGCATCTGATGTTCACTTTGAACCAGAGCCAAATAGCGTAACAATTAGAATCCGCGTAGATGGTGTACTACAAGATGCCGGAAACATAGATACTAATCTTTACCAAAATGTAATCAACAGAATAAAAGTTATGGCTAGTCTTAGAATAGATGAACACAACACCGTGCAAGACGGTTCTGTACATTTTGATCACGAATCCACTGGCTCAATAGATATGCGTATTTCAATTGCACCAACAGTAAGCGGCGAAAAAATCGTAATACGGTTACTAACATCACATAATGCAGAATTTACCCTAAACGATTTAGGCCTAAGCCAAGAACACAAACAAATTATAGAAACTGCAGGTAAAAAACCTTTTGGAATGATAGTAGTAACAGGGCCTACGGGCTCTGGTAAAACTACAACTCTGTATTCTTTAATAAAATTTATTAAAAACAGAGGTATAAACATCACCACCATAGAAGACCCAGTAGAATACGTTATTCCGGGTATTGCCCAAATGCAGGTAGACCCACAAACAAATTTTACTTTTAGTGAGGGCCTAAGGTCTATTGTAAGACAAGACCCAGACGTAATTTTAGTAGGAGAAATAAGAGATCTAGCAACCGCAGAGATTTCTGTTAATGCAGCCTTAACGGGCCATTTAATGCTAACAACTTTTCACTCAAACGATGCCGCAACCGCAATACCACGCTTGTTAGAACTTGGAACAGAGCCGTTTTTATTAGCATCTACACTAGAACTTGTTGTTGCGCAGCGCTTACTTAGAAAATTATGCCAATCTTGCAGAATAAGCACAGACTTAAACATAGAATCACTATCTGCAGATCATAATCTAGACAAACAATCTGCAACCCTGCTTAAAAACTTATTAAGCAAATCAAAAACTAATATCTACAAAGGTAAAGGTTGCAAAATATGCAATAATACCGGTTATAAGGGCAGAATAGGAATTTACGAATTTATTGTATTAAATGACGAGCTAAAAGAACTTATTCTTAAAAAACCATCCAAAAACGAAATATGGGAAGTAGCCTACAAAACCAACAGTAAAACTCTCTTTGAAGACGGTATCCAAAAAGTTAGCCAAGGCTA
>CAYRFD010000004.1:0-1682 GCA_964423475.1 uncultured Candidatus Saccharibacteria bacterium | reverse complement strand
ATTAAGCGAAAACCTAGATCTAGCGGCTAAACAACTCCAAAAAAATCGCCTGTTTAAATCGCACATACAGTCTGCCATGCTTTACCCAAGTTTGGTACTTGGTCTTGCTATTGTTGTTGGCTTAACTATTGCTTGGTTTATATTGCCAAGACTAACAACTATATTTAGCGGCATGAACGTAGAATTGCCCCTGCCAACAAGAATCCTAATTAGCTTAGGAGAATTTATTCAAGATAACAAATTTACAATATTAATATTCACCCTAGTTATGTCATTACTATTTTTTATTTTAATAGTTTGGGTTAAAATATTTCGCGATTTTGTTTTTACAATAATAAGAAAAGTCCCAGGCATTAAAAAACTGATTAAAGAAATAGAAATTTCCCGAATGGGTTACATTGCCGGAACACTACTAGAGGCCGGCCTACCAGTAGAAATGGTTTTTATCTCTTTGCAAGAAGCAACCAACGATAGAGCTTTTAAAAAACTGTATTCATACCTAGAAAACGGAATAACCCAGGGCGAAAGCTTTAAAACGCTACTATCCACCAAAAACAAAAAAACTAAATTATTGCCCAATACAGTAAGATCTTTAATTACAACAGGCGAAAAGTCTGGCTATTTATCTAAATCATTTTTGCAAATCTCTAAAGTATACGAAGAAAAGGTAGACACAACCTCTAAAAATCTTTCAGTAATTTTAGAGCCCATACTACTAATTGGCGTTTGGCTAATAGTTGTTGTACTGGCGTTAGCAATAATTTTACCTATATATTCTCTTATTAGTAATATTAACGATATATAAATGGTATGCGTAAAAAACAATAAAGGTTTTACTTTAATAGAGTTAATGCTTGTTATTAGTTTAATTGCTCTTTTAAGTGGCTTATCTATATCTGTTTTTAGCAGCACGCAAACAAAAAACGATCTAAATATTGCTGTTTCTACATTTGTAAACGATGCCAGAAACGCACAAATTAAAGCACGCTTGTCTAACCAAGACGACGCCTGGGGCGTAAAAATAGAACAATCACAAATAATTTTGTTTAAAGGTAATAATTTTAATAGCAGAGATCAATCTTACGATCAAATATCTAAAATATCCCCAAATATAACATATAGTGGCTTAAGCGATTTTTCTTTTGCAAAAGTTACTGGCTTGCCTGTTGTGCCTGGTTCTGTAACGTTATCTAATGTATCTGGCCAAAATCTTACTATAAATATAAGTAGCAACGGAGTAATAAACTACTAATGAAAACTAAATATTCAAACAGTAGTGGCTTTACTTTAATAGAAGTTTTGTTGGCTTCTAGCTTACTAATAATTGTAATATCGGGCATTGTAGGGGCTATTTTTTACGGTACAGAAAGCTCAATTATTAGCGCCAAAAGAACTCAGGCTACCCATATTGCAGAACAAGGCCTAGAAGCAGTAAAAAATATTAAAGATAGTGATTATCAGGCTTTTAGTGCTTTAGCGGACGGTACTTATGGTCTACAGCAAAATAGTGGCCAGTGGCAGCTAGTACAGGGCAGCCCAGACGTACAAAATAATTTTACCAGAACGGTAACATTAAGTACCGTAAACCCTACAACAAAAGAAGTTAATATAAGCGTTAACTGGCAACAAAATCTTCAACGCACGGGTGTGTTTAATTTAGTTGGGCGGCTAACAAACTGGCG
>CAYRFD010000003.1:0-34616 GCA_964423475.1 uncultured Candidatus Saccharibacteria bacterium | reverse complement strand
GCCACATTTAAGCGAGCTAATTACTTATGAGGGCTATATAAAAAATGCAAAAGATAAAAATAAATTTTTGTCTAAAGCTTTAGCAACCATTATGCCCAGCACTTTTGAAGAACCTTTTGGCATGGTAGCAATAGAATCCTTAGCTAGTGGCACCCCAGTTTTAGCCCTTAATAATGGTGCCTTACCAGAAATCATAGATAACACCTGCGGAATAATTGTTAAACAATCAAAAAACGATACAGAAACCGCTAAAAACCTAAGCCAAGCCATAAACAAAGTAATAAATATCCCACCCAAAGCCTGCAGATCAAAATTCACTCAATGCTTTACTACCCAAAAAATGCTAGAAAATTATTGCAAAGTATATAATAAAGTAATACTCCTAAGCTAGATATTTTTTAATATAATTAACTGTTTTTAACATATTTTTTTGATCATTCTTACCACTATAAAAACCCAGATTAATTATTTGAATCATGTTATGCCTAATAGCAACTTTTGATTTAAATATAGAGTCATTATAGTCATAAACCCTTAGCGCATTATTATAAACAATTTTACTATTACTAAGTTCTAAAAAGTCTTTAGACCTATCATAATATGCAACATCTCCAAAATCTATTACACCAACACTAACGCTAGTGTTATAAATAATATTTTTTAAATCAAGATCACCATGGCTAAATACAGGATCACTACCAAGCTTTTTTAGCATTGCAGGCCATTCTATATACACTAAGGTATTTAGTTTTTGTTGCTGTGTAGTTGTAAAGCTTTTTTTAACGACATTAATACTGCTTTTATACCAATCTTGTATCTGTTCTATTTCATTATTTATAGTTATTTTTCTTGCATCCGTAAGCTTAATCTTATGTAGTTGCTTTAAGAAACTACCTATATTAATACCTATCGCTTCCTTTTCTTTAGCTGATAAATAATTAATTATTTCTCCTAATGGTTTACCTTGTAGCCCCTCGTACCCAAAATATTCATTTTTTGGGTGTACCCAAATAATCTTTTGCGTAACAACTGCTGTATCTAATTTTTGTAAACATTTTAATGCTGTAATCTCGTATTTGTATAAATTTTGAACTTTTTTAGATCTTGGAAACTTAAAAAAATATTGTCCATCCCCAAAAGAGTACACTCTGCTATCCCACCCAGTATCATTTAACTTTATCTCGCTAATACTATTTAAGCTAGCTAATTCTTTAATTATTAACTTCTCGTTATTTATAGTCTTTAGACTAGTAGTTTGATTTGGCATCTAGGATTGCTTAAATAATTACTAGGTCGGCTTTGATGTGGGGGTGAGATTGGTAGTCTTTTAAAACAAAATCTGTTTTATTAAAACTATCAATATCTTTGTGCTTACCAATAATTTCTAGTTTAGGAAAAGCCATTGGCTTACGCTTTAACTGCTCTTTAGCGGGTTCAATTTGGTTTTTGTATAAATGGGCGCTACCAATAGATACAATCAACTCACGAGCCTCTAGGCCAGTTACATTAGCAACCATTTCTAATAGCTGTGCATATTGTGCAATGTTAAACGGCAAACCCAAAAACACGTCTGACGAACGTTGATATAGTTGCAGCCGCAATTTACCCTTAGTAACATCAAACTGAAACATAGTGTGACAGGGGGGCAGGCGCATTTCTTCTAGATCTGCGGGGTTCCAGGCACTAACTAAAATGGCTTTAGAATCTGGATGATTATTGATTTGATCTATTGCCCAAGCTAGCTGATCTATTTTTTGGCCATTAGGAGCTTGCCAATTACGCCACTGCACGCCATAAACTGGGCCCAAATTTAAGTCTTTATCTGCAAAGCCATCCCAATAGTGTATTTTATTATCTTGCAAATACTTAATATTAGAAGATCCAGACACAAACCACAGTAATTCTGTTGTTAACGTTTTAAATGGCATTTTTTTGGTAGTTAGTAGCGGAAAACCGTAACGTAAGTCAAAATGTAGCTGATACCCAAATATTGCTTTTAAATTGTGGATACCACGAGATGGCTTAGATTTGCCATCTTTTAATATCTTTTGCAAAAGCTGCAAATACTGATATTCTGGATGTATTTTTTTAAGTTCAGACATACTTATATTATAGCCTCCGTGATACAAATACGCTAGCAATATAAATTATATTGTAAGAACTACACCACTAAACGAGTGACTTTTTTACCGGCAAGTTCTAGCATTTTTACAGCGTAACCGTTTGAATGATCAATACTATAATATATCTCTTTTATATCTGTTAAGGATAGTATTTTTGCACAAGTGGGGCAGGGTAACATATTAATAAATAAGCATGCGTTTTTAAGTGATATTTTTTGTTGTTGAGCTTTAATTATGGATACAACTTCTGCATGAACAGTGTCGTAGTGGTTAAGATCCCCTGGAGGTGCAAAATTCTTTTCTTTGCTGGCGCCAAAATGCCAAGCATATGTTTTGTAAGGTACAACAACGTTATTTGCTTGTATTAATACTTTATATTTACCTTCTGGTGTTTTACTAACTATAACGGCGCCACATTGGGTAGCAGTGTCAAATGAATCTTGCGCTATTACATTAGATAACTCCATCACCTCTCTTTTAGTGCCTAATATTTGTTTTGAATAATCTGTTTCTGGGTAATTTAAAGCATACTGCTTGGCTTCATTTTCATCATAAAATGGGCTTATAAGCTCATATTTAGTAACATTTTTAATTAATTGATAATACTCTGGGCGCGTATGAAAAGAATTAGCCCAAGATCCATTCAGAAACAATATTTTTTTAAACAAATTTTTAGCAATTATATTTGGTAAATCTCTTTGGCAATACTGCAAGGTATACACTTTATTTGGGCTAGAAGAAGCAATTACTTTATTTGATATATCTTTAATATCATTAATATTTAAAGTTTTAAATTTATTTTGGCCTTCAAAATTTTCTATAAAAGGTTCTTCTGCAATGCCAAAAACAATATTATTTTTAGGCAAATACTCTTTAACTAACTGTTTTATTCTATGTTGCGATATTCTGCGTGGTGCAGCAACAAATATGGCATCTAAATTTCTTAATTCTTTTTTGCTGTTAAATGCTAAATCTAACCAATTAAAGCTGTTGGTTTTGTTCATAGTATTTTATTTATAACCTTCTTCATGGGTTCAGATATGTTGTCAGCATATGTAATATCCTTAATATCTATCCATTCTAATTTTTGGCAGTCTGAGGCAGCCTTCATTTTAATGTTTGGGTCTATATCTTTAATTAAATAAGTGTTCCAAACAAATCTTTCTACTTCATCGTAACTTGCATTTATATGATGCACAACTTTTGCGTAAGATATATTACCAACCCTAGAATCAACTAGTTTTAACTTAGATTCATCAAACAAAACACCTACTTCTTCTTTTACTTCTCTTAAAAGTTCTTGTTCAAATGACTTTTCCGTGCCATCTATATGACCGCCCGGCAATGTTAAGTAATTTGGTGATAATTGGTATTCTAATTTTCTGTGCTGAAACAGTACCTGTTTATTAGTGTTTAATACAATCAAATCGCATACAACACCCATCTTAGAGGTATTATGATATTTTGTTGCATATTTTTTATCGTAACTAATTATTTTTTTGCGAGCGTTTTTATATAACAGGGCATTTTGCAGCGGCGTATATTTAAGCTTTCTAAAATTCCATTCACACAAATCTGGCGCATCAAACGGTATGCAATGAAAATGAATATGTTCATTAACCGTACTTTGTGCGGTGGCTCCTTCTTTTTGTAAAAACTGAACGCCCTTAATACCATGAACATCTTTAATAATTTTTTTAGCAATATATGTAAACTTTCTTATGGTTTCCCATTCGGTTTGTGATAATTCTTTTGTAGAACGAATATGGCGACGCGGTACGATCATAAAATGACCATCTATATAGGCAAATAAATTTACGGTCATTACTATACCGTTTTCTTCAAAAAAAATATATTTTTCGTTTAAATCACAAAAAGTACATTTGCCAACCGTTTGCCAAATATCGTCGTATTCATTATTAAAACGTGCATCTCTATACTTTTCTTGTTTTTGTTTAACGTCTTTAGATAAAATCATACTACTTTTCTTTAATTGGATCTTTGCGATATTGCATATAATCTTTTAGGGTTTCGCTTAAATGTCCACCAATTGCTCTTTGTAAAATTTGTGTAGTAGAAATTTGGCTAGACTGGCGTTGTACCAAAAGTGGTTTGCCACCGTAACCAATAACAGTTTTATATTCGTTAGAGTTTTCAAAATCGGTTGTCCAATCTTCTTGCACTGTAATATATACATCTGGTTTTAATAGAGCAATACTAGGCTGACAACTTGGTTCTGGCAAAATTGTTACAAAAGCTACAGATTTTAAATATGTTAGCATTTCTGCACGAACCTTTTCGTCTAAAATTGGCTTATTAGGCCCCTTAACGTGTTTAATAGCAGTATTGCTACTAACACCTACCACCAAAACATCTCCATATTCTGCGGCCTTTTCTAAATATCTGCACTGACCAGCATGTATAAGGTCCCAAGAACCAGCCGTAAAAACAATTTTTTTATTATTTGCGCGCAGCTGATCACCCAATTTTAGTAATCCACTTTGCGGCACCAACCTTTTTTGCCAATTAATTTTACTCATTTTAGCCTTTCACTTGTTCATGTTTAATTATACCAAATTGTTGCAAAATATTACGAGTTCTTACATAATGTTGGTTTTTATATAGACTTTCATAAGGGTTATGCGCTAAAAATTTGTAAAAATCATACAATAAAAAGTACAATATTATATTTGTTAAAAGATTGCTATTTAATTTTACTTTAGACAAACCTTTTTTATAGTAACCAGACGTTAAAAAAGATTTATATACTTGTGATGGATTTTTGTATTTACAATCTACATATAAAAAAGCTAAAGTACGACCAATATCTATACCAACATAACCGTACGTAGTTTTTTCAAAATCTAAAATACCACTAACAGACAACCCATCTATACTAAGAGTAGACGTTATATCTTTACTATACAAAATATTACCTCTTACAAAATCCATATGCAGAACTTGTTGATTGGGAATATTCTTACAGCTTAATATAGCACTACTAAGTGTTTTTATTTGCTTTACATCAACTTTTAATAATAACTTGTTTTGAATAGCGTCTAATACTTGTTTATTTATAAAATATTTACACATTATATTTGTTAAACTAGTAATTTCATCATAAATATAGGGCAGGGGTTGATTGTAATTTACAAGCTTACCGTGCATTACAGCCATAGAATAGCCTAAAAGTTTTAAGTGTTTTTTAGTATATGATTCCCATGCAATTGTATTACCCGGCAAGTAGTTATATAGCCCGGCAACACGTTTATAGCCTTTACTCTGTATAGCTAGTAATCTAGGGTCTATTTGAACCCTTGTTGGTAAACCCTGCTTAGCGAGCCAATCAGATACGCTAGAAGCTCGCTTTATACGATCTTCTACTTTTGGCTCTTGTTTAAAAAAAGTTAGATTAATAATTTGGTTAGATCTGGTAATTACCGGCCAAATTTCGTTTCTATATCCAGACTGAGATTTTAATATTTTTATATATTTAATATTGTATTTATTTAACACTGATTTAACAGTTTTTTCATTCATAAATTACAATTTATCTGAATTCTTGTTTTCTAAAGCGTAGATTCTATCGTGGTTAAGGCCAAAATAATGTGCCACCTCATGCCATACCGTATTAATAACCTGTCTGTTTAGCTCGTCTATATTAGATGCGTATTGTTCATGAGTATTTTTAAAAATTGTAATCTTATCTGGCAAGGTAAGGGCATAACCACCGCGCCTTTCGGTTAATGGTACGCCTTCGTAAAGCCCAAATAAAGATTGGCAAGGGCGCAAGCCCAGTGCCTGGCGCTGTTCTAAGCTTGGCTCGTCTTCTACAAAAAAAGCTATGTTATCTATTCTATCTGCGTATGGCTTTGGTACTTTAGAAATTGCATTTGTTACTATATCTTCAAATTCTTTTTGCGAGGTATGCATGTTTTATCCTTACTGCAAGGCAGAAGTAAGCCTTAATGCATTATCTACAAATTTTTCATGGCGTGGTCTTTTCATCCAAACATCTAAAGTAAGCTCTAGGCTATCATCTTTATATTGCTTTTCTATACGTCTCATAGTTTTTACAAAATCTTTACTATAAACCAATAAAGAAATCTCCATATTTAAATTAAACGATCTCATGTCCATGTTGCTAGAACCAACTACCGCCACGTCATCATCTACTGTAAAATGTTTAGAATGCAAAACATAAGGCGATTTATATAGATATATCTTTACCCCAGCTCTAAGTAGAGCCTCGTAATATGAACGCTGCGCATGGTAAACCATCATCTGATCACCAACTTCAGAAACATACAGCTCTACTTTAAGCCCTCTTTGAGCCGCTGTAGTTACTGCGGTTAGCATAGATTCATCTGGCACAAAATAAGGGCTTGTTAAAATTATTTTCTTTTTTGCGTTATACATTAAAGAAACAAAAAACTTTAAATTATTTTCTGCCTCAAATCCGGGGCCACTGGGAACAAGTTGGCAATCGTTATCTCCATAGTCTGTTAATGAATCTTTTTCGTGTTTTACATATTGTGTTAACAGCTCGTCTGATTCTGCGTACCAATCACCTATAAACACCGTGTCAAGCTCGTGCACAATAGGGCCCTTAAGCTTTAGCATAATATCAAGCCAATGTAAGCCCTTTTTAATATTCTTTTTTTTATTGTAAGTACTATCTATTAAATTTTGAGAGCCCATAAAGCCAATATTGCCATCAATTACTAATAATTTACGATGATTACGTAAATCGGGGCGCTGAAACTTACCTTGTAATGGCAAAATTGGTAACATTCTATGAAAATTAATTTCGTTGTTTTTAAAAAAATTAATCATTTTTTTATAACCAGGGTATTGCAAAGAACCTACATGATCAAATAAAACCCTTACCGTAACTCCTCTTTTTTTAGCATCTGCAAGGCTTTGAAGTAATTCTTGTGTAGTGGAATCTTTAGACATTATATAAAACTCTAGATGAACGTACGTTTTAGAATTATTAATAGCTTTAGTCATTTGTTTAATACTATCTTTATAATTGATTGTTGAATCTATATGGTTGCCACCAAGCATTGGCAAGGCTCCAAGCTTAGAATTTAATGTTGCCAAAGACAACAACCAGTCAGGAGGATTGTTTTCTGTTTCTATTGCAGACTGATTATGCGTTTTAGAATACACAAGTTCATTAATTGCTAATTGCTTATTTCGGCGTTTTTGGCTTAGCTTACTATTCCCAAAAAATAAAAATATGATCCACCCAAAAAAAGGTAAAAAGAATATTGCCATTAACCAAGCCGTGGCTTCTCCAGGTTTTCTATTATTTGGTATATAACCTAAGGCAAATATTCTACCAATAATATCAAAAACTATAAAAAATACTAAAGCTAATATAGAGTTAAAGTTTGCTTCCATTAATTGTATATAAGTATAGCAACCGCACATCAAAATTGCCATATTAAGGGCGATGGATGGCTAATATAAAACACCTGTTCTTACGACAAAGCATACCAGTAGATCTGGTGCGAAGTAAAACAGTGTTTTTATGTAGTCAGGCGCGCCCTGAAATGGCCATTTTGATATGTGGTTGCTATTTAATCCTACTTTACAGATTTAGACATTATTTTTTTACTACTTACTACAGATTTATCTAAGCTATCATCTTTGTCTTTATCTTGTTTTTGTTCTGATATTTTTTGTGATTGCTCAAAAGCCGCTATTGCTTCTCCCATAGAAACAAAATGTGGACTCCTTTGCAGGGCTCTATCAAGTTGATCTGTATGATGAACAATTGTTCTAATAGAACCTTTCATACGAGAAATTGCAAAAGTTATGTTTCTTGCCTTTAACTCTTTAATTAATTCTAATAGCATTTGACCACTAGTAGAATCAAAACCAGTTATAGTTTCTGCATCCCACAAAAACCATTTTACAGTAGTATCAGATTCTCTTATTAGTTGTAATACTCTACGCCTAAATTGATTAGCATTCCCAAAATATAGCGGCGCATCAAAACGATATATCTTTAAGCCCGGAATTTCGTGTGTTTTAGGTGGCCGATGCATATCGCGTACCGACCCACTGGCCGTAAGCCCCAATACAGCATCGTTAGGAAAGGCACTTTTTCTTATAATATTTAAGATTGCTAAAAATAATGCCAATAATAAACCTTGGTACACACCTAATATCGCAACACCTATCATTGTTATAACAGCCAATACGGCCTCGCTACGCCATGCGTACCATATAGACTTAAGTTCTTTATAGTTAAATAGTGGTAAAACAGCAATTATTATAATTACCCCCAAAACAGCTAAAGGTAGATACTGCAAAGAACTAGAAAATAGAACTAGTACTAAACCAATTGTTACTGCAGCAAAAACTTGCGCTATCTGAGTTTTAGCCCCAGCTTGATAATTTACGGCAGTACGAACACCACTACCAGATACTGGCAAACCACCCCATATACCAGATGCAATATTAGAAACTCCAAGACCCATAAGCTCTTGGTCTGGGTTAACCCTTGTGCGTTTTTTTTGAGCAAAAGTTCTAGCCGTAGCAATAGTATTGGCATATGCAATAAGCATCATAGCAATTGCCGGTATTACTAAATTCTGCAAGTCTACCGGCGAAATTGCTGGTATATTTGGAACCGGCAAACCAGATGGCAAAATGCCAACAACGGCAACACCATATGTACTAAAAGCAAATAACCAAGAAATAAATGTGCCAACAACTAACAACAATAAACTTACCGGAAACTTTTTAAACCACTTTGTAAAAACAAAACCTATAAATAGTGTGCACACAGCTATAAAAAAGGTATACCAATTAATATCAGATACATTGCCTAAAACCGTTCCAAGAACTCCTAAAATATTACTAGATGGAGGCGCGCTAATCCCAAATAGTTTAGGTAACTGGCTTGCTATAACTACAACAGCCAGGCCTGCCATATAGCCAAGTAAAATTGGCCTAGATAAAAAATCGGCTAAAAAACTAACGCGCGCAAACACGGCACCAACACTAGCTATACCTATAAAAATAGATAGCACCGCAACTAAAGCTATTGCCTTATTCTGATCACCAGCCGCCAAAGGCAATACTGCAGACCCAGCTAGCGCCGCCATAGCTGCATCGGGCCCCATAATTACATAGCGTGAGGCCGATATAACTGCAAACGCCAGCATGGCAACCATTGCTGCATACAAACCGGCAGTTAAATTTACTCCAGCAAGCTGTGCGTACGCCATGGCTTGCGGTATGGCAACCGCCGCAACCGTAAGCCCTGCCACAATATCTCGCCGCAAAAATACCTTTTGATAGGTTTTAATTGTATGAAAGATAGGTGCAGATATTTGTATTGAGCCAAACATGTTCATATTATTACTCTTAACTTTTATTATAGACTTATTGTATAAGCATTACCACTATAAGATTAACTCGCACATATTTTTAATAATTGATACAATTTATATACTATGAATACACAACAAATCCGTAAAGCTTATTTAGATTTTGCCCAGCAAAATGGTCACAAAATAATACCAAGAGCAAATTTGGTGCCAAAAGATGATCCGACTACATTATTTACTGGTAGTGGAATGCAGCCTCTTTTGCCATATCTCCTTGGGCAGCCTCACCCAGATGGTAAGCGCCTAGCAGATAGCCAAACTTGTTTTAGGGCCCAAGATATAGACGATGTTGGAGATAACAGACACACAACATTTTTTGAAATGTTAGGTAACTGGAGCTTAGGTGACTATTTTAAAAATGAACAAATACCATGGATGTTTAATTTTTTAGTAAATATAATTGGTTTAGACCCAAACAGAATATATATTAGCTGTTTTATTGGTAGTAAAGAACACGGTATCCCAAAAGATACAGAATCCGCTCATATTTGGCAAAAACTATTCTTAGATAAAGGAATAAAAGCCGATATTATAGATATAGGCTCGCAAAAAGATGGTGATAAGCGCGGCATTAAACCAAATGAACGAATCTTCTTTTATGACGATGGCGAAAACTGGTGGAGCCGTGGTGGCGGGTTATCTTCTACACCAATTGGAGACCCATGCGGGCCAGATAGCGAAATGTTTTACGATTTTGGCCCAGAGCATCACGATGCCTCATTTGGTAAGGCACACCCAGCCAGCGATTCTGGCCGTTTTATAGAAATTGGCAACCAAGTGTTTATGCAATACAAGCGCACAGAAGATGGATTTGTGCAATTAGATAAACCAAATGTAGATTTTGGTGGTGGCCTAGAACGTATAGCAGCAGCAGCTATAGATAGCCCTGACGTATTTAAAATAAGTGTGCTATGGCCCATTGTAGAAAAACTACAAAAGCTCAGCGGCAAATCATATAATAATCATACCCAAAGTATGCGTGTTATTGCAGATCATTTGCGCGGTGCGACCTTTTTAGCAGTAGACGGTGTTACGCCAAGCAATAAAACCCAGGGTTATGTTATGCGCCGAATTATAAGGCGGGCAATACGTTTTGCCCTAGAACTTGGCATAGAAAATGACGTTTGTGATAGTGTAGTGCCAGTTATTGCAGATTTATATCATAACGACTACCCAGAAGTTAAAGAAAATCGCGATAACGTAATTACAATACTAAAAAGAGAAGAAAAGATATTTAGACAAACCTTACGTTCAGGAGTAAAAGAATTTGATAATTTAACTAGCAACGGTACTTTAGACGGAAAAGATGTTTTTAGGCTTTACGACACTTTTGGTTTTCCGCTAGAGTTAAGCATAGAAGAAGCAAATAATAAAAATATTAAAATTAGCAATAACTGGCGTAAAGAATTTGATGACCAAATGGCAGAACAACGTGCTCGTAGCCAAACTGCCGCCAAAGGTAAATTTAAGGGTGGTTTGGCAGACCATAGCGAGATATCAACCAAATATCACACTGCAACACATTTAATGTATAAAGCGCTCCGTATGGTACTTGGAGACCACGTTATTCAACGTGGTAGCAACATTACTGAAGAAAGATTACGGTTTGACTTTAGCCAACCAGAAAAGGTTTCTAAAGAACAGCTAAAACAAATAGAAGATATTGTAAACCAGCAAATTAAAAAAGACTGGCCAATGACGTGGCGAGAAGAAAACACTAAAAAAGCTCTTGAAAGTGGCGTTATGGGCGCTTTTGGTGATAAATACGGAGATACAGTAAAAGTTTACACAGTAGGAGACCCAGACGGCGTAAATTATAGTCGTGAAATTTGTGGTGGCCCCCACGTAGAACACACTGGCCAATTAGCAGAAGGCGGCAAAACATTTGTTATAACAAAAGAACAAGCTTCTTCATCTGGCGTACGCCGCATAAAAGCCATCCTCCGCTAAACAATATGCTAATCGTTATGTTATAATTTATTTATGAGTGAAGATCAATTTACAAAACTATTTAAATACATGCAAAAAGAATTTGCAGATATAAAAAAAGATCTAGCAACGAAAGCCAATGCATCTGATATGCAAACTGCACTGGGGTTACTAGACACTTTAGCAAAAAGGCAAGAGATATCAGACGATGAACGATTAGTTATGGCTCACCAGCTAACTAAAATACACGAATGGGTAGAACAAGCTGCCGAACGCATAGACCTTAAATTTGCCCACTAAAGCATAGTTTTAATATTTTTAACAGTAAAGCCCTTAATAGTTTTAGCTAGATAATATTAATATGCGTTTCTATTCAAATATTCTATTTTCAACATCCTTAGATGTCTTTCTTGGATCAAATAGTTTACCGTGCATACATATCCAAACACCCTTTGCATGGCCCGAGATCAATTGAGACACCGAGGCGCCTAAATTCATGGGAGCATCAGAACCAAATACATTCCAGGGATACATTGCGCCCGTAAGTACGACTGAGCAACCCTCTTTAACCTCATCTGATAAATTATCTAACAGAAATATGCCTGTTTCACCCATAGTAAACGTACCGTGAGTTATAAGAAAATCTTTGGTACCATTATAGTATTCTCTTTCTACTACCTTACAAATTATATTTCTATCACTTGTATTGATTGCACGGCTATCTTTTTTACAAACTTCAAACTCTGAATACTCTACTCCAGCTTTAAAGCTTTGCATTATATGTTTCTTAAAGTTCACAGAATCATTAAAAAGATTTGCTATTTGTTCTATTTCTACATACTCAGGTACACATCCATCAATTGTGCCGCCAGTTTTTATATGGAGCAGCTTTGGTTTACTCATAAATTCAGTATATCTATATTATATTTTAATACAAATCCTACTCATAGGTATAATTACGTAAACACAATTATTAATAAGTACTAATTTATATGGTGTCATATATGTTTATATGAACATATTCATACATAATTATGCCGGCGGCAACGCCAAGGTTTATAGACCGGGTAGAACCAAACTGTTCTATTGCTATAATTTTGGTACAAATAGCTTGCATTTCTGCAGACAGGCCAGGTCCTTCTTGCCCAAACACTAACATTGCTTGTTTTGGTATTGTACATTTATGCAAAGGCACAGAGCCCGGAATGTTATCTATGCCTAAAATTTCTAAATTATTATCTTTAGACCAAAGCGCTAGTTCTTGCACACTTTTATGATGGTACACTTGCAAATACTTTTCTGTAGACATGGCTCCACGCCTGTTCCAGTGGCGTTTACCAACAATATGCACACCAGCCACATTAAACGCATTAGCACTACGCACAATTGTGCCAATGTTATAATCGTGCTGATAATTTTCTATTGCAATATGAAGGGGCAGGCATTTTAGGGCTAAATCTTTAGCAATAGCCTCTACTGGTAAACCTTTATACTTATCTATAACGTTTCTAGTATCTTCCATAACATTCAGTCTAAATATACGCCTTTTTAATAAATTTACGACTTATTAATGCCCATATTACCAGATATGCTATACCAATAACGGCTATCATCTGGTAAGCACTAAACACATTTTGCACACCGGATATCCAACCAAAAGCCAGCCCTAATGGTATTAAGGCAACATTAGTTATAAAACCCAATAAAGAAAGTGTGGTGGCACGTACATAAGATGGCGTATTGTCTTGGATCTCGGCTTCTGCCTGATTATTAAGCATAGAAAACATAAATACCGCCAAATAATAAAATACCAAACCCCATAAGCTTTGAGTAACACTAAATAAACCAAAAGCAATAAATAAAATTGGAACGTATTTTAATATTTTACGCCCAATTTTAGGAGCAACCAACTGCCCAAAAGCGGCGCTAAACCATTTTAAAGAATTGACATAACCCATACTAATGGCGGTCATTCCCAAGGCAACATAGTATAAACCACCATACTCATAGATTGTGCTTTTTAATATTCCTGCAATAATCATAAAAAATGCTAAATGAAAGATCATTTTATTCTGTGTAACAATATTTATGCTGCTTTTAATATGTTTTAATAACTTATTATCACTTTCTGGTTTATGAAATTTTGGCTCTTTTAGTATAAATATAACCGCCAAGGTCATTAAAGATGTAATTACAGATAAATAATAAGGCCATCTAGAACCAATACCATTATATATATAACCACTGGCAATAGAGCTTACGCCAATACCAAATAAAAATAGTGCGTAAGATATACCCTGGTATTTATCATAGTGCTTTTGTTTGCCAAGTTCGTGCAAGCTATCGTACATAATTGCCTGAAAGGTCCCAGAAGTAAATACAACATACAGGCCGTAAAATACCGTACCCATTAAATACAATAAAAAAGTTTGACTAATACCACATATAATTGTACAAATTGTTAAGCTTAAAAGCCCTAGCATTAAAGTATATTTTCTGTTCCATTTATCTGCCAAAATGCCAGAAGGTACATCAAACAAAACTGTTATTGCAATAAATACTGTGGCATTAATTCCTATTTGAAACGGCGTAATTCCAATAGATAGCATAAAAAGCTTTTCTATGGCATACCAAAATACCATACCCGTTAAAAAATTAATCACCATTAGTTTTAAGATATTGCTTTTTAGCGCCATAAGCTTAATTTTATATTAAAGGCCCGTAAACTACTAACAACTAAAAAATTGAGTTATACTAATAGTAGTTATATGTGGGCTGTTACCAATTGATTTTGGGGCTTCCTCTGCATAAACGATTTAAACTATATATTATCTTTTGCACGGTACGAGATTATACTAGATAAACTCAATCGCGGTGTTATAAGAAAGTCGTTAAGATAAGGCGACAAACAAAATTTTTAATCTAGTTTATACAATCGTTCTCTTTTTATTAATTATATTTAGCTACAGCCTTTGTAGCTATCAAAAGGATATTTATGAAAGCAAAAATCAACCAAGAGGTAAGTGTTATTAGTGTATTTAGTAGCAAACATAAAACAGCTCAACCAAGACTTATTAACTGGCAAAATAAAGACTATAAAGTGGGGTCAATTGGTTATCATCATGTTATATATAACGGCACAGTATACCACCATATATTTGAACTAGCCGATATAGAACAAACTTTATGGTTTAGGCTTAATCTTAATACTAAAAATTTGCATTGGACCCTAGAAGAGGTAAGCGATGGCAACGCTGACTAAAATACCGCTAAAAAACGAATATAACTCTGCCCAACCAACCGTTATGCATATAGATCTTAACAGCTGTTTTGCCATTATAGAACAGCAAGCCAACCCGCTGCTGCGCCATAAACCAGTAGCAATTGCGGCCTACGATACTCCAAAGGGCGCTATTATAGCCAGCAGTTATGAGGCAAAGGCAAAAGGGGTAAAACTTGGTGTTAACGTACAAGAGGCTCGCAAGCTAGCCCCAAACATTTGTATTCGTATGCCAGACCCAGCCAAGTATAGAGATGCCCACAAGCGCTTTAAAACCGTTCTGATGGCCTATACAAGCAATGTTACCCCCAAAAGTATAGATGAATTTGTAATAGACTTTAGCGGTAGCCCAAGCCTAAGGGCGGGCAAAAACATGCAACAAATTGGCTACAATATAAAAAAAGATATAAAAAAATATTTGGGCAGTTACGTAACCGTAAATGTTGGCATTGGCACAAACAGATTTTTAGCCAAAACTGCAGCTGGGTTAAACAAACCAGATGGTTTAGACACTATTACCAACCAAAACATAAGAAGCACTTTTAAAAATATGTGCCTGCAAGATATAACTGGCATAAATGTTGCTTATACGGCTAGACTTAACGCTTATGGCATATTCACACCTATACAATTTTTAGATACCCCTGCAGAAAAACTGGTTAAAAATGTTTTTAAAAGTAAAGTTGGCTACGATTGGTATTTAAGATTGCGCGGGTGGGAGGTAGACGCGCGCAATTTTGCAACCAAAAGTTACGGGCACCAATATGCTCTTAGTAAAAAAACCAACAATATTAAAGAACTTTCGCAAATCCTTGCAAAATTATGCGAAAAAACTGGCCGGCGCATGCGTAGCAATAACTACTTAGCGCACGGCATACATTTATGGCTCCGCTACAGCAACTACACGGCCTGGGCTAAAGGTAAAAGCACCATAAACGAGCTATATTCCACCCAAGATATTATTGTACAAGCCCAAAGCTTGTTAAATAACGCGCCTTTGCCTTGCAAAGTAACAAATATGGGAATTTCTGTATACAAATTGCAGCCTAGCTTACCCCTACAACAAAGCCTATTTAGCGGTACAGGGCTAGATTCTCATAGCATTGCAGACGCAACTGATATTATTAACAACCGTTACGGCGAATTTACTATTGTTCCAGGTAGTATGGCCAATATGAACGATACTATTTTAGACAGAATAGCTTTTGGCTCTATAAAAAACCTATAAATGATATAATGTAAACATGACAAAGCAAGTAATAGAAGCAGAAGTAATTAGCCAACCAGAGGGTTTTTCTTATAAAGAACGCTATACAACCTATGCAGAACAAACCAAAAAGATTTCTGTTTTTGCTTGGATAATGGGTTTATTGTCTTTAGCATTTAGCCTAATACCGGTTTTTGGGTTTATTTTTGGGTTGATAGCACTAACAATTAGCTTATTCAAAAAAACTGCACCGGTTTTACCAATATTAGCGCTTATTATATCTGGTTTTGTAACAACTTTATTTTTACTAGTTGTTGCTCTTTTTAGAGCCATTTTTTAAGATGAAAATATCTGATTTTAATTATTATTTGCCAGAATCATACATTGCCCAAGAACCACAAGAAGTACGTGGTTCATCCCGCTTATTAGTATTAGATAAATCTTCTGGCCAAATACAAGATAAAAACTACATAGATATAACAAACTACCTAAATAAAGGCGATGCTCTGGTATTGAACGATACAAAAGTAATTAAGGCTCGGCTATTTGCCAAAAAACAAAATGGTGCCAAACGAGAGCTAATATTAATAGAAAAACACGGCAAAAACGATAACTGGCACACTCACAAAGTGTTGTACCGCGGAAAACTATCTAAAGGAGACGTTTTAAAAGTAAGCAAACACACACTTAATGTAGAGCTAATATTAGGAGAGGGTATAGCACTAATAAAAAGCAGTCAAGACTTGCTTGATATTGCCCAAAAATATGGCCACGTTCCTTTACCACCCTATATTAATCGCCCAGACGATATTGCAGACAACAAACGCTATCAAACCATATGGGCCAAAGAACAAGGCTCGGTTGCGGCACCAACGGCTAGCCTAAATATGACACAAGACACACTAGCTAAATTACAAAACAAAGGCGTTGTTATTGTATATGCAACCTTGCATGTAGGTTTAGGAACATTTTTACCCGTTAGAACAGATAAAGTAGAAGACCACAACATGCACAAAGAATATTTTGATGTCCCAAAAAGCACAGTACTGGCTATCCAAAATGCCAAACAAAATGGTAATAAAGTTATTGCACTAGGTACCACAATCACCAGAACCTTAGAATATTGTCATAAAAAAATACTTTCTAATCCTGCTCAAGATTTGCAAGGCGAAGCCGATATATTTATGTACCCAGGCTATAAGTTTAAAATTGTAGATGCACTAATTACTAACTTTCATGCCCCAAACAGCACAGTGTTATTACTAGCGGCGGCATTTGGAGGTTGGGATAATCTAAAAAATGCTTACGAACACGCTAAAAAACAAAACTATCGCTTTTTAAGTTACGGCGATAGCATGTTTATTTACTAATTTACTGTACTTTACGGGTGTTTCTGGGTTGTGTAGAAACGGTAGCGCTAATTGGTGCGCCGGCTTGTTCGCTAGTTATATTTACTGCTAACTGATCGGCAGTATTATTCTGTTTAGCTCGTAACCTTTGTATGCGTTCGGCTTCTTTCTCGTCTAGATCATCTATCTTAGATTGCATATATTTAATAAAAGCACCTACTAGCCAAACTAAAATTAAATAAATAATTATTGCAAAAATAGCTGCTACATCTAAGTATCCACCGTCTCCAAGTGGTTTTGGCGTAAAAAGGCCCCTAAAGGGTTCCATAAAATCGCTAGAGGTACGGTAAACAAATTCATAAAAACCCGCCGATGGGTTTGCGTTAGTTGCCGCCAAAAAAACCCTAAAAGATAGCATTATAGTGCCAAATATTATCCAAGCATAAAATAGCCAACCAATTACCTTGCTAAAGCGCATATAGCCCGGTATTTTTATTGGTATAGAATCATCTGGTATAACTGTTTCTTGATTTGTTTTAGCCACTGCGTTTTCCTTTGTTTATAATTGATATAATACACCAAAACAATACACAAATATACGCTAAAAGTTATTATACTAATAAGATACTGTTACAATATACATTATGAAACAAGCCATAAAATTTACTGTAAAAGATAAACTAAAAAATAGTTTGGCGCGCACAGGCGAAATTAAAACGCAGCACGGCGTTATTAATACACCAGCTTTTATAGTAGGCGGTACAAAAGCAACTGTTAAAGCTCTTACCCCAGAACAAGTAACATCTTTGGGTGGGCAATCTATACTAGCTAACACATATCACTTAATGCTTAGGCCAGGGGCAGATATTGTTAATGAGGCCGGCGGTTTAGGCAAATTTATGAACTATTCTGGCCCAACTTTTACCGATAGTGGCGGGTTTCAGGTTTTTAGCCTTGGCGTTGCCTATAAAAAGGGGATAGATAAAGTATCGCACAGCCAAAAAGGCGAATCTGGCGCCGCTAAAGCAACCCAAGATCAACTAGCAAAAGTTACTAATAAAGGAGTGCACTTTAGAAGCCACATAGACGGCCAAAAGCTCATTATGACTCCTGAAAGTTCTATGGAACTTCAGCATAAAATAGGAGCTGATATTCATATGGCTTTTGATGAATGCCCAGCACCGTTAGCAGACAGGCCTTACATTGTTAGTAGCTTAAACCGAACACACGATTGGGCTAAACGTTGTCTAACAAGGCATCAAGAACTTAACAAAGAACATTTAGCTAAAAATGAACCTCTGCAGGCACTATTTGGCATAGTTCAGGGTGCGCGTCACCAAGATTTACGTATTCAAAGTGCAGAATATATTAGTAATTTAGACTTTGATGGAATAGGAATTGGTGGTGTTTTTGAAACAGGCGATATAGAAACAGAAGTAAAATGGGTTAATCAAACTGTGCCAGAATCTTTACCACGGCATTTGCTTGGCATGGGCGCACAGCCAGCCGATTTATTTTTAGGTGTAGAATACGGAATAGACACATTTGACTGCGTGGCTCCAACCAGGCAAGCTCGTAACGGAGCAATATATACTGCTACTGGCAGAATAAATATACGAAACACCGGCTTTATGAGAGATTTTAGCCCATTAGATAAAAACTGTGAATGTTATGCCTGCCAAGGGTTTTCTAGGGCATATATTAATCATCTTTTTAGATCAGACGAAATTTTAGGAGCAATATTGGCTAGTATTCATAACGAATATTTTGTAGTACACATGGTAGACAATATACGCCAAAGTATCATAGATGGTACATTTTATAATCTAAAAGATACAACGCTAAAAAAATATTACTAAAATATTTTTGGAGATTCAAAAGTATCAATATTTTCTTTGCTTTTAATGTAATCTATTATTTTAATCGTAACCGGAGATAATAGTAGCTCTGTTAACATTTTTATAACATACACAGTGGCAATAATATTAATTAAAACAGCACTACTAACTGTGCCACCAAATGCTAAAACTGTAAAAATAGTTGTATCGAGCAAGCTCCCTATAGCAGATGAACCCATTAATCGCGCCCACAAACCCTTGCCCTTGGTACGAACTTTAAACTTTGCCAACAAATAGCTATTAAACAATTCGCCAATAAAAAATGCTGTCATACTGGCTAGTACTATTCTCCATACAAAACCCAGTATGTCGCTATAAGCCTGCTGATGTTGCCAGTCTATTGGGCTAGGTAATATTTGTACAACCCAAAAAGTTAACACAGTTAACAACAACATCGCTAAACCAATATACAATAAACGCCTCATCCGCTTAAAGCCATATATTTCTGTGATAATATCGCCAACAATATAGGCAAGGGGAAACATTATTGTACCGGCATCAAATACAATTCCTCCAATTTGAATCAATTTAACGCTAGCAATATTACTAACTATTAAAGTAGTAACAAGTAGTGCTACTAAAACTTCGTAATATATAAATGTTTTTTTGTTAGGCATAAGTTTACATACATTAAATTAAATTTAGCCTTTTGTATGTCACCTCAAAAGCAATTAGTAAATTATATCATAAGTATTGTTTAACATAAAACAGCGCCCCTATAATAGAGCGCTGTTTTGGCTAATAATTAAAATAATTATTTTTTGCTAGCAGCTTTTGGAGCTTTTTCTACAGAGTTAGAAACTTTAATTTCTTCTTCATCTATAGTTAAGGCTAAACCACCAGAACCAGAAACTACTATATTAAAAATAATAGCTACTATTGCTCCTTGAATCCAACCAATTAAAAACATTACCAATGGGTAAACTACAACCCAACCTATAATTATAGCTATAGACACACCTATGTCGCCTAAAACACTATAGTTATTATTTGCTATAACACCTACAGTACTAGTAATTGCGCCTACTACGCCTACTAATAGCCCTAAAATAGCCGCCCAAACACCAAATAATTTGGCAAATGAAGCAACCCCAACCCTGCGAACAGTTAATGTTTTCATAACTTCTCCTTATTAGTATCTTTATTATCTACTAATATTGACCAAATTACAATACTTATTTTACAAAATCTACAAAAGAGTTACCAAATATAGTGCGGTTCCTAAAGCAAGAACAATATTAATGTAAAAAATTACTATTAATATTTTTGCAAAAAGAGCATCACTAAAAGAACTATTTTTGATCATTTGAATACAAACAAGCAAAAATAATGGTAAAACCAGTAGCATAAATGCGCCAAAAAATCTCATATAAGTATTATAGCACCAAAAATTATTTTCTTGGCTGCATTAATTTTAAAGTTTGGTTTCTTACAAATGATCTTGGCAATAATCTAGACAATATTGCTGCATTTTTATTTTTTTTACCAAATATTACTATTGGCTTATTTTGTAACATTGCACTATAACCAAACTTAGCCACATCTATTGCTAAAGGTAAATTGCCTTTAAAAATATCTAATTTGTCTATTCCAGAGTTATCTGCAAAACCAGTTTTACTTGGACCGGGGCATAAAGCAGTTACCGCAACACCATAGGATGCATATTCTTGGTGCAATGCTTCAGAAAATGACACAACATAGGCTTTAGTGGCAAAATATTCTGCCATAAAAGGCCCAGAAACAAACGCAGCCGTAGACGCTACATTTAATATATATCCACATTTTCTACGACGCATTTGGGGCAAAAACAAATGAGTCAATAAAGTTAAAGCAGCAACATTAACAGAAATCATGCTGGCAACTTTTTCTTCTAATAAAGTATCGAATAAACCATATTCGCCAAAACCAGCATTATTAACCAAATAATACACTCTAAGCTTTTTACGCATTATTGCTTTATACAGCTTATTTATGTTATCGGTTTTAGATAAATCATAAGAATATACATACACATTAACATCGTATTTTTTACGTAATTCATTAGCAAGTTTCTTTAAAAGTGCTGTACGCCTAGCCACTAATACTACATCTACACCGTCAGAAGCAAATAATCTTGCAAATTCACTTCCAAAACCAGACGAAGCTCCTGTAATTATAGCAACGCGCCTAGATTTTGCTGTTACAAAAGTTCCCAAAAATATACTCCTATACAAACTATTCTTGCATCATAGCCCACCATAGTGCATATTTTAATATTTACTTTGTATATTAGCATATATCCATACCATCTTGCCATGTAAAAAATACAATTACAATATTTTATAACCATCTTTAATAAAATTTAATTAAGATGATTTTTAAAATAGCCATGAAAGGGTAACACTGATATAATAGTATTTGAAATTATACAATCAACGGAAGGATAGTAGTGAGTAAACAAGAAGTAACCCTAGAATTAAAACCTAGAACAATTATTAGAAAAGGGCTAAATGCACTTAAAGAAGATGGCATGATACCAGCGGTTATACATCAACCCGGTAGTGAATCGCTAAGTGTTAGCGGTACTAAAATAGACATCCTAAAAGCCTACAAAGAAGCAGGCAGAAGACACCCTATAACAATAGAACTGAATAACAAAAAAATGTTAACTATTGTTAAAAATGTAGATATTGACCCAAAAAACCAACAAATTCGTCACGTAGTTTTTGGTGTTATTAAGCAGAACGAAAAGGTAGAAACAGAAGTTTCAATTGATCTTATTGGTGATGCCCCGGCTGCTAAAGCAGGGTTACAAGTTAGCCAAGTATTAGACAGCGTTCATATAGAAGCTTTTCCTAAAGACTTACCAGATAACCTTGAGGTGTCTATAGAAAATCTTTTAGAAATTGGTGATAAAATTACAATAACAGATATTAAAGTTCCTAATGGAGTTACAATACTAATTGAACCAGAACAGCTAGTTGCTATTGTAGAAGAAATTATTGAGCAACCAGAAGAAGAACCAGAAGAAGCCCCAGCAGAAGTACCTACAGAAATACCACAAGAAGAACAATCAGATAACAAACAATAAATAGTTTATGAGTCACAAGCATTACGGTAAAAAGCTACTGTTTCTTCAGCATAGACCAGAAGATGAACTGTCTAATAATGACCTAAACGTTTTGATTTCTTTAGGTGTGCCAAAAAATAACATAGTTAGTATTAGAATGGAAAAAGGCAATTTACCTTTACTAAACTTACATAACTATAGCGCAGTAATAGTAGGTGGAGGACCAAGTAAAATTAGTAGTAGCTATAATAAAAAATATGAATACCAAAAAGTTTTTGAGCCATGGCTATTTAACTACGTTTCTACAATAATTAAAGATGATATACCATTTTTAGGTTTGTGCTACGGAGTAGGGTTATTAGCGCAAGCTCATGGAGCACTTGTTTCTGGTAAATATGCAGAGGGTGTAGAGGCGGCAAACATATTTCTTACCAAAGAAGGTAAAAAAGATAAATTAACAAAATTACTCCCAGATAATTTTAGAGGCATTGTTGGCCACCAAGAAGCAGCCGAAACTTTACCCAATAACGCCGTCTTACTAGCTACAAGCCAAAATTGCCCAATACAAATGTTTAGAATTAAAAACAATATATATGCAACCCAGTTTCACCCAGAGCTAGATATAGAAGGCCTACGAGCAAGGGTACTTGCATACAAACATTTAGGCTACCTTAAGCCAGAAGAAGCTAACAATTTGTTAGAACAAGCTAACCAACACGATATTAGTGATAGCCAAGTTATTTTAAAACAATTTTTAAAATACTATATATTTAACTAAAATATTGTTGCTTTACCTTAATGTAGGCGTCTCTAAAAGACATACCACTATTAACTAAGTCATATACTATATTTGTAACAAACAAATCATCCGTCATAGCCTTAGCTAGTTTATCTTTGTTAACTATAATTTTTGGAACCATTAATGTAAGCAAATCTACAGTTTGTTTACATATCTCTAAAGCGTTAATAAATGGTCTTTTTGTTAATTGTAGATCTCTTTGATACCCACCACCTATACCTAAAATAATATCTTGTATTTGTTGCTGTAAGCTATGATATACCTTAGTATTACCGCGCATAATTTCAAAAACATCATAATTTCGTTTTTGTGGCATTATAGATGACCCCGTAGTAAATTCTGGTGGTAAAGCTACAAAATCAAAATCAGAAGTACTAAATAGCAACATATCATTTGCAAACTTTGCAGCAATAATCATTACAGGAGATAACGCCTGAAGCACAACATTTTCAAATAAACCCCTAGAATACCCGCAATACATAGGATTTTCTTGTGTCTTTGCAAAGTTTAGCTCTTTGGTCGTAATATTTCTATTCATTGCAAAATTACTTATTCCAAACCCAGAAGCAGAACCCAAAGGATTTTGATCTATATAAATTCTTGCACCATTTATTAATTTACTTGTATCTTCAAAACCATCTTTATAAGCCCCTAACCAAACACCAGCCGTTGTGGGCATAGCTTTTTGCATATGAGTATATCCGGGCATAGCAACATTTACATATTTTTTAGAAGTTTCTTCATACACCTTTACCAATTGAGCTACCGCATTTTGCATATAATTAAATATGTCTATCATGTATAAACGCATCATAACCATAGATTGATCATTTCGGCTTCTACCAGTATGAATTTTTTTACCAACCTCACCATAGTTTTCTGTTAAATATTCTTCTATTGCGGTATGGCAATCTTCTTGGCTTGGCTCTATTATAAAGCTCTTATTATCTATTTTTTTAGACAATTCACCTAAACCACTATTAATATTATTAATATCATCATCAGATAAGACACCCATTGAATGCAACATTCTTGCATGAGCAAGAGAAGCTTTAACGTCGTATTTTGCCAATATTGCGTCTAATATATAATCATCTCCAACTGTATAAGCCTCAACTAAAGGATTTAATTTACCATCTTGAGTTTGCCAAATTTGTGTGTGTGCCATATATTCTCCTTAAACAACTACTATTATACTTTATAACAAACAATATATTTATTAGATATGTGAATTATCGTGTATTGTCCCAACCAGCTCTTCTAACACATCCTCTAGGGCAATAAGCCCAACTGGCTCTTTGGCTGAATTAAACACTTGGCCTAAATGAGATCTAGCTTTTTGCATACCAGATAAAACACTTCTTAAAGATTGATCTTCTGTTATAGGGTATAAATCTCTTACAATGCTTTTATCTATGCTTAAATTTAATTTACTTTCTTTTACGGCAATAATATCTTTAAGATGTACATAGCCTATATATTTATCTCCATCTTTAATAGGGTACCTAGAAAATCCGTATTTACTAGCTAGCTGCTGAACATAAATATAACTAGATTCTTTTGGTATTGTCACTAAATCTTTATACGGCAAAATTATTCTGTGCAGTATTGCATCATCTAGGTGTAAAGCACCAGATAATAGCTCTGCCTCATCTTTATCTATATAGCCTTCATTATGTGATTCTTTTATAAAACCAGCTACTTCGTCTCTATTAAAAGCACTTGGTATTTCATCTTTTGGTTGGATCTTAACAATAACTAATGTTTTATTAGCTATCCAATTTAAGCCATAAACTACTGGCTTTACCCAAGAAACAATAAGCACCAACCAGGGAACAAGCTTAAGCGCTGTTTGTTCGGGGCGGGCAAGTGCTAAGTTTTTTGGGATCATCTCGCCGGCCACAACGTGCAAATAAACCATTATAGTTAAAGCAATTGCAAAAGACACAATATGAATAGATGCATCACTTAATCCCATTGCATGCAGTGGGCCTTCTAGAGCGTGAGCTATAACGGGCTCGGCAACCGCTCCTAATATTAAAGAAAATAAAGTTATACCAAGCTGGGCTCCGGCAAGCATTAAAGAAATATGTTCCATAGCATAAAGAGTTTTTTTGGCTTTTTTAGAACCTGCAGCAGCTAATGATTCTACACTACTTCTTCTGGCAGATACCAAACCAAATTCTGCGCCTACAAAAAACGCATTACCGGCTAGTGCAAAAAATGCTATTAAAATAGCATACTCGGCTGGCATTATTTAATAACTCGCTTTCTTACTTTCATTAAAACGTGGTCTACTCTTCTGCCATCCATATTTAATACAACTATTTTTACATTTAAAGTATTTCCTTCTCTGTCTACGGCAGATATATTTAGGGTGTCGTTTACAACCGGCATTCTTTGTAACTTATCATAAATTAACCCCCCTATAGTTTCGTAGTCTTCTGTTTCTGGTAAGTACACATCCGTCTGAGAAGATACTTCATCTATTCGTAAAATACCCGCCAATCTCCATTGCATTTTTGCAATTTTTTCTACTCTATTACCCACCGGGTCATGTTCGTCTCGCACTTCTCCTACTAATTCTTCTATTAAATCTTCTATGGTAACAATCCCATCTATATCACCAAATTCATCTACAACAATGCCTGTTTGTAATGAGCTAGATTTTAAATTTATAAGCAAAGAGTCTAACTTTAAAATAGAAGGTACAAATAAAGGTTTTACCATTACATCTTTAACCTTAACTATTGTTCTATTACTATTTGACACTTTAATTGCTTGTTTTATATGTACTATACCTAAAATTTCGTTATAGTCTTTGCCATAAACCGGAAACCTTGAATGGCCTGTGGTTGCTGATAAATTAAATAGATCTTCAATAGATTGGTTGGCACCAATTAACTTCATTCTAAATCTTGGCGTCATAACATCTTCTGCTATCATGTCATCAAACTGCATAGATCTCTCTAGCAAATTTGCAGTTTGTTTTGGTAGCATACCTTTTTCGCCAGAGCGCCTAACTAAAGAGGCAAGCTCATCGGCAGACCTTGCAGAGGCAAGCTCCTCTTTTGGCTCTATGTCCATTATTCTTAAAACAGCATTTGCACTTGCGTTCAAACCCATAATGGGGTACTTCATTATTGTACTAAAACTACGCAAAAAGCCCTGCACACGCTTTGCAGTACCAAGTGGTTTTGCAATAGCCAAATTTTTGGGTACAAGTTCACCAAAAAGCATTGTTAAACAAGTTGCAACTAACGTACCAAAAATTATAGAAATTGTTGTAATAGTAGACTCTTGTAAATCTGCAAAACTAAATATCGTTGCAACAACTGGAGACGTAATTGGCTCTGTAATAAAACCAATAGCCAAATTTGTAATTGTTATACCAACCTGCGCACCAGAAAGTTGAGTAGATAAGGTTTTAAGAGAGATTAACACACCCTTAGCATTACTATCTCCTTTATCAGCTAATTTTTGTACTTTTTGCTTTTGCACTGCTAACAAAGAAAATTCAGCCGCAACAAACATTCCACAACCAATAACTAACACTACAAATAATACTAATAATGAAATTTCAGCCATTGTTTAGTAATCTTTCAATAATAATGTAAGCTAATATATTCATCTATTATACTGATTATAGCAATTATATATTAATTATGTTTAATTATGCTTTTTAATAATATAGTGCTTTTGGAATCGCCAAATTATTAAAGCCACTAATGCAGTAATTGCAGAGCTAAAAACAGTAAGTAATAATCTTATTTCACTAATATTAATTGCCTCAGACTTAACTCCGTTAGACATTAATAGCACTAATAGTGTTGTTAAGACAACAACATACATTGTATACCTAGAATCAAGCATATAGTTTATCATAAATAATAAGCATAAAAGAGCAAATACTGTAGTTAACCAATGCGGCAATAATAGCACCGATACCAAACCAAATATTGCACCTATTATCGTTCCAAACACACGCATTCTTACGGTGCTAATTGTTTCGTTGGTAGCCGGCTTTAATACAGCACAAAGTGTAAATATTGCCCAATATCCATGGGGTAAATTATATTTAATAGCAATATATGTAAAAGTTGTTGCCATTAACACAATCACAGCAGTGTATATTTTTAGTTGTACAGTTGTTGCAATTGATGGTTTTTGATGTATTTTAAATAAATACACTAATAGTATTCCTACAGAACAACCAATAATTATCCATACAGTGGGAAAAATAGTGTCTTGAGCTTGGTGAACCATTCCTGCAACCGCAACGGCAATTGGTATTAAATGCCCAATACCAACAGCCCATTTCTCAAATAAACCAGTTACAAGTGCGGCTAAGCCTACTAAAAATGTAACAATCCATAAATTATCTTGGCAATAAGAGGCTGCTCCAACTAAAATTGCCATAGTTAAGGACAAAACAATTATTCTTTTCAGTGATATTTGCCGTGCATTAAAACCCGTCATTAAACCAAACAATAATAAATATACCCCCAACTGGCCACCAATTTTAAACCCTAGCATAGATATAACCACTAATATAATAGACATAAAAATACTAGGTTTTAATAATTTACTATTAAAAGATACCATGCTGCCTATTTTATTAGTCATAATTATATTGTAACAATTTTATGATTTTTTAAAGATTTATAATATATTCCAAAATATATATCTATATCATAAAAATTACTTAAATTTTATAATTATTCCCACTCAATAGTAGCAGGGGGTTTAGTGGTTATCTCGTATACTACACGATTAATTCCAGGAACTTCGCTAACAATTCTACGAGACATAACTTCTAGTAAATCGTAAGGCAACCTTGCCCAATCTGCAGTCATAACGTCTCTAGAAGTAAAAGCTTTAATTGCTGCAGCATATTCGTAAGTTCTATGGTCTCCCATAACTCCAACAGATTTTACAGGTAATAAAACAGCAAAATACTGAAACAGAGATGTTTTTATATCTGGGCGAGCTTCTATTTCTTGCCTTACTATAGCATCGGCATTTTGTAAAACCTTAATGCGTTCTTTGGTTATTTCTCCAACAATACGCACGCCCAGCCCTGGGCCAGGGAAAGCCTGTCTTTGCACAATGGCATCCGGCAAACCTAGCGCAGCTCCTAAAGCTCTAACTTCATCTTTAAAAAGATCACGCAAAGGCTCTATAAGTTTTAAATTCATTTTTTCTGGTAATCCACCTACATTATGATGAGATTTTATGCTTGCAGAAGGCCCAATAAGTGATCTTGATGTTTCAATAACATCTGGGTAAAGAGTACCCTGAACCAAAAATTTTGCATCTTTAATTTTATTAGCTTCTTCTTCAAAAATTGCTATAAATTCGGCTCCAATTATTTTTCGCTTTTTTTCTGGATCGGTTACATTTTTAAGTTTTGCGTAAAATCTGTCTGCGGCTCTAATTGGTACAATATTTAAGCCCAAACCTTTATACATATCTAAAACATCATCAAATTCGTTTTTACGCAACAAGCCATTATCTACAAATATACAAGTTTGCTGGTTACCAATTGCTTTGGCAACAATGGTGGCAGCAACAGAAGAATCAACCCCACCAGAAAGAGCACATATTACATGATGCTTGCCAACAAGTTTTTTTATAGCCGGTACTTGTGTTTGTATTAAAGATGCCGGGCGCCAATTATAAGAAAAACCACATATATCTAAAAAGTTTTTTAACATCTGAGCGCCTTTTTGTGTTTGAGTTACCTCTACATGAAACTGCAGTCCAAAAATTGGTTTAGTTTTATGCTGTATTGCGGCAATTAAATCGCCACTTTTAGCAATTACAGTAAAATCTTTTGGTTCTTTAGCAACATGATCGCCATGGCTCATCCATACTACGCTTTTATCGCATTCTTTAACCAACAAATTACTTTTATTTGTAACCTGTATGGTTGCTCTACCATATTCTCTAACATCAGACGGCGCAACCTTGCCTCCAAAATGTTCGGCAAGTAATTGTAAACCATAACATACTCCCAAAATAGGAACATCAAGGCCTAGTATTTTATCATCAAAATTTGGCGCATCTTTATCGTAAACAGAATTTGGCCCTCCAGACAAAACTACACCAAGTGGATTTAATTTTTGTATGTTTGCAAAAGGCTCATTAAAAGGCAATACCACACTATACACGCCGGCCTCACGCGCTGTTCGTGCAATAAATTGTGTATACTGAGACCCGTAATCTAAAATAACTAAAGTTTCATTATTAGCCATTATTGATAGTTTCCTCCGTCTTCTGTAATAAACAAATCATGTGGGTGGCTCTCAACCAAAGATGCCTGAGTAATTTGTATAAACTTAGCTACCTTAGCAAGCTCTACAATATTTTTAGCACCAACATAATACATACCAGACTGTATTCCACCCGTAAATTGATCAATCAGATTTTTTAGTGGGCCAGAGCAGGGTACCAAACCTTCTACACCTTCTGCCACCAACACATCACCTTGGTAATTCTTACCATGAAACTCGTCTTCTGAACTAATTTCTATACCGCGTTTCATAGCGCCCAAAGATCCCATACCACGATATTCTTTAAATTCGTATTCTTTAGATCCATCTAAAATACTCTGAAAACGCGGCGGTACTTTATGAGATGGTAAAAATACTGTTTCACCAGGAGATTCTTCTGTTGCGGCAAACATTCTTCCCATCATTACGCTAGATGCTCCTGCTGCAAAAGCCTTAACGGCATCGCCAGAGTTTATTAAGCCACCATCTGCAATAACGGGAACTCCTGATTTTTTAGCAACTTTTACGGTGTCTAAAATTGCCTCAAGTTGTGGTACGCCCATACCAGATACAATTCTGGTAGAACATATCGCACCGGGGCCCATACCAACACGTAAACCATCCGCGCCTGCATCAATGAGCGCCTTAGCGCCATCAGATGTGGCTACGCTCCCAGAAATAACTTGTACTTTATAATGCTTTTTTATATATGTTGTTGTTTCTATAACCTTTTTAGAAAAACCATGTGCAGAATCTACCAAAACCACATCTACGCCAGCGGCAATTAGGGCATCTAAGCGAGCCTCATAACCAGGGCTAGAGCCAATAGCCGCTCCTACAATTTGACCAGCTTTTTTAACCAGGGCTACTTCTTTAGCTTGTTCTTCTACAGAAAAGTTTCTATGTATAAAACCAATACCACCCAACTCAGCCAGTTCAATTGCTAATTTGCTTTCCGTAACGGTGTCCATTGGTGCCGATACTATGGGCATCTGCAATGATATTTTTTTTGTTAATTTTGTTTTTAGTGATATATCCGCCCTATCAAAACCAGAATAGCCAGGTTTTAACAGAACATCATTATAAGTTAATGCTATGTGTAATTTATGTTCCATACCTAACTATACCATGGCCACTTACACCCCGTAAATACACAAAATCTAAACAATACTACAAAATATTATCTATTAAATATTAAGTACACTCATGCAAATATTATCATATATGATATAATGTATCTAAGCATGTGGTAACTTAATCTCTTTCCGGCAAGCATAAAACATAAATATATAATCTCTACATAATTTGTAACCTAATTTTGTTGAGGCAATATTTAAAGAAAGGCCTTAAATATTTTTATGGTACAAAAATCATGATAGACAAAAAGATAGAAATTGTTAGTTCTAAAACTAAAGATTTTAGTAGCATGAGCAACCCATCACGCCAAGCTATTTATGAATTACTTAAAGAATATTATTTGGATGTTAAAATATCACTAATTGATTCAATATACGATTTAGATAATTTAGTAAAACGTAAACCAGACTTAGTCTTTTTAGGTATGGAATTTTTACCTAAAAACCATAAACTTGGGATACGTTGCCCAAATAAAATATGGTTAAGTAAACACTTAGATGAAAATAGTATTGCATATACCGGCTCTACAAAAGAAGCCCACATTGCAGAAAGATACAAAGATATTGCTAAGTTACAAATCCAAAACGCTGGGCTTAAAACTTCTCCATATTTTTTGGCAGTTCAAAATGTTCCAATAATTAACAGCAAACTGATAACTTACCCACTGTTTGTAAAACCAAATGATAGAGGAGGAGGCATTGGCATTGACAGCCAATCAGTAGTATACAACTTTAAAGAATTGCAAAATAAAATCAATCATATAGCAAAAACTTATCAAGCAGATTCTTTAGTAGAACAATATCTTCCGGGGCGCGAGTTTAGCGTTGCAATTTTAAAATCAAACTCTACAAACAGCTACGACGCAATGCCAATAGAGATAATTGCTGAACAGAATATTAATGGCCAACGAATCTTAGGAGAAGATGCAAAAAAGGCCGACAAAGAAAAGGTTATGCTCGTTCCCGGCACATTATTAAATTCTAAACTATCTACTTTAGCACTTAAATCGTTTGTAGCCCTTGGCGGCAGGGACTATGGTCGTATAGACATAAGACTAGACAATAATGGTCAACCAAACTTTTTAGAAGCAAATTTAATTCCTAGTCTAATAAAAGATTATGGAAATTTTCCTAAAGCCTGCAAATTACATTTAAATCTATCGTATCAACAAATGATCATGCAAATAATAGGCCTCGGGCTAAAAAGATCAACGAAGAAAATTCCCCACAATAAATATGGGGCAGATAATAAAGCTACTCTATTACCATCATTAACGTAATAATAAATTAAAATATTATTCAATAAATGAATTACATATCTTAAGATATCAAATGATACAATATAATTATGAATGATACAAAAATTGTGGTTTGTGGGTCTATAGCAATAGATCGCATTATGAATTTTAATGGAAGTTATAAAAATTTAATTAAACCCGAGGCCATACACGTGCTCTCTTTAAGCGTGTTTTTAGATACTATTAAAGACACAGAAGGGGGCGTAGCAGGCAATATATGTTATAACTTGGCATTATTGCAAGAAAAACCTGTGCTTATGGGGTCTGTAGGCAAAAATGCTAGTAGTTATATAAGTAAACTTACTAAAATGGGTGTTAATACAAAAAACGTACACTATAGTAATAAAAATACCGCCTCTTTTAACGTAATAACAGATGCAGACAATAACCAGATTGGTGGATTTTACCCGGGTGCAATGCTAGATAGTAATAAATTATCTTTTGCGCCTTGGCAGAACAAAAATGCATTAATGGTTTTGGGCCCTCATGACCCAGCCGCCATGAAAAAACAAGTAGCAGAATGCAAAAAATACGGCTTAAGACTTTTTTATGATATTGGCCAACAAATATCAAATACACCAAAACAAGATATAAAAGACGGTATAAACGCAGCCGAATTAGTTATTGTGAACGATTACGAGTTTATGGTGCTTTGCGATATTTTACAAAAAACCGCCGCACAAACAAAAAAATTAATCCCAACATTAGTTATAACCAAGGGTTCAAAAGGATCAATAATATGTGGCTCTAATTATTCATCAGAAATTATAGTTAAACCCGCCAAGCCCAAAAAAGTATTAGACCCCACAGGCGCGGGAGACGCCTACAGAGCCGGCTTTTTATACGGTTACACTCGTGGCCTTAAGCCAGATATTTGTGGTATGCTAGGATCTGTGTTGGCTCTTTACGCGCTAGAGGCGCACGGCACACAAGAACACACATTTACAAAACAAATTTTTGCTGAACGTTTTAAGCAAAATTACAATATTTTAGCACCACTATAATTATATCGGCAAACCAAAGGAGACAAATGGCTACAACTAAACAAGACTATAGGATCAAAGACATAACATTAGCCCATTGGGGCAGAACAGAAATAACCCTAGCAGAAAAAGAAATGCCAGGTTTAATGAGTTTACGCAAAGAATATGGCAAAACAAAACCACTCAAAGGCGCTCGCATTGCGGGCTCTTTACACATGACAGTACAAACCGCAGTTCTTATAGAAACTTTAATAGAGCTGGGTGCAGAAGTACGCTGGGCATCTTGTAATATATTTTCTACACAAGATCAAGCAGCTGCGGCCATAGCAAAAACCGGTATCCCAGTTTTTGCCTGGAAGGGTGAAACAGAAGAAGAATATTGGTGGTGCACAGAACAAACTCTTAAGTTTGCAGGCGGCCTAGGCCCAAATATGATTTTAGATGATGGTGGTGATTTAACTGGCCTAATACACAATAAATTTCCTAAACTATTAAAAGGCATAAAAGGCGTAAGCGAAGAAACCACAACAGGCGTACATCATTTATATCAAATGCTCCAAGCTGGCTCTTTAAAAATACCTGCAATTAACGTAAACGATAGCGTTACAAAATCTAAATTTGATAATTTATATGGATGTCGCGAATCTTTAGTAGACGGCATTAAAAGAGCAACAGATATTATGCTTGCTGGTAAAGTTGCAGTTGTTGCCGGCTATGGCGACGTAGGTAAGGGCAGCGCAAGGTCTTTAGCGGCTTTTGGCACACGTGTACTTATTACCGAGATCGACCCAATTTGTGCGCTTCAGGCTCAAATGGAGGGCTATGAGGTTGTTACAATGGAGCAAGCCGTAAAAGAGGCTGATATTTTTGTAACAGCAACCGGCTGCCGAGACATAATTACCGCAGAACATATGCAGGGCATGAAAGACACAGCCATAGTCTGCAATATTGGCCATTTTGATATAGAAATTCAGGTAGAAAAGCTAAACAACATTAAAGGCATAAAAAAAGAAGAAGTTAAACCTCAGGTAGATTTATACACTTTTGCAGACGGCCACAGAATAATATTGCTAGCAGAGGGCCGTTTAGTAAATCTTGGCTGCGCAACCGGGCACCCATCTTTTGTAATGTCTAATTCTTTTACAAACCAAGTACTTGCCCAAATAGAACTATTTACTAATGATTACAAAGTTGGCGTTTACCGTTTACCCAAACATCTAGACGAAAAGGTTGCAAAACTACATGTAGAACACCTAGGCGGCAAACTTACAAAACTAACAACAGAGCAATCTAAATATCTAGACATAAACCAAAACGGCCCATTTAAGCCAGACCATTACCGCTACTAATATATAAAGAAATGAAACTATATAATACTAAAACTCAACAGTTAGAAGAATTTAAGCCTATTAAAGATAATAAGGTTTTACTTTATACGTGTGGGCCTACGGTTTACAACTCTCCACATATTGGTAACTGGGTTGCATTTTTACGATGGGATATTTTAGTACGTACATTAATGCTAAATAGTTATAACGTAACGCGCGTTATGAACATTACAGATGTTGGGCATCTTACAAGCGATGAGGACGAAGGCGAAGATAAAATGCAAAAAGGTGCTCGCCGCGAAGGTATTACCGCCTGGGATGTAGCAAAAAAATATACTAATGAATTTATGCAGGGAATGAATGATCTTAATTGCATAATGCCAACCTATATAACAAATGCAACAGATTTTATAGAAGAGCAAATTACCTTAGTTACCGTGCTAGAACAAAAAGGCTACACATACGTTATAGATGACGGTGTATATTTTGATACAAGCAAATTTAGCCGATATGCAGATTTTGCACATTTAGATTTAGATGCTATTAAAAAAGG
>CAYRFD010000002.1:0-46820 GCA_964423475.1 uncultured Candidatus Saccharibacteria bacterium | reverse complement strand
CGTGACAAAAGAGTTTACGAAGCTTTATTGCAAAACCAGCAAAGCTCTTTGCGTAAAATTGCAGAAATAACAAGCATCAACAGGGGCAGTGTATACGAATCTATTAAGCAATTGGTGCAAGTTGGTTTAGTGGGCACCATAGAAAACGGTAAACGTAGTTATTACATTGCAAGCGACCCAGCAATGGTAATAGAAATCTTAAAAGAGCGCCAAAGAAAAGCCAAATTAGCAGAAATTTCTGCCCAGCAATATATTTCTAACGTTTTACCTAAAAAACAAGATTTAAATGAAGATATTCCGTTTGCTACATTTTACCAAGATAACGATGGTATCGCGGCAATTTTAAGAGATGTTATTGCAACTACAAAAACACTAGATACAAAATTTTATAGAGTTATTTCTACAAAAAGGGTAAGGGGGTATTTGTACCATAATTTTGCTAGTTTTAACAGGCGCAGAATAGAAGAAAAAATTATGGTTAATGTTATTGCAGTAGGTTCTGGTGGTAAGGTTCACGATTTATCTGAGCGCAAATGGTTAGAATCTAACAGGCAGCAGGGCCCAAATTGTTATACGCTTATTTATGGTAATAAAACCGCTTTTATTTCTATAGATGATACTAATTGCTTGTCTGGCATTGTAATAGATAATTCTGGCGTAACAAACTTGCAAAAAGAGCTTTTTGATCATATGTGGGACATTCTGTAGTAAGGTGTATGAATAATGAATTATAATCCATTTTTTATTTCTGATAATCAAGTTAAAGAGATTGCTAAGAATAATCAAACACCTGTTTATATATATAGTAAGGCGGTGCTAACTAAGTACGCCAAAGAGGCAAAACTTTTTAAAACACCCTACGGCACAGCAGTTAGATATGCGGTAAAAGCTAACCCAAATAAATATGTTGTGCAGCTTTTTGATAAACTTGGGTTACTTTTTGATGCCAGTAGTGTAGAAGAAGTAGAACTCTTGCTAAATTATAATGTTGCGCCGCAAAAGATTGCTTTAAACTCTCAACAATTACCCCAAAATTTGCAAGAGATGGTTAAAAGGGGTGTGTTTTTTACGGCTACATCTTTGCACCAATTAGAACAATACTGCAAAATAGCACCAAACTCTAACGTTGGCGTGCGTTTAAACCCTGGCATAGGCAGTGGGGCAAATAATAGAGTTACAACTGGTGGAGTAGCAGCAAGTTTTGGTATTTGGCATGAGTATATACCAAAAATTATTGCAACTGCAAAAAAAGCTAATGTAAAAATTACTAAAGTGCATACTCATATTGGGGCAGGAACAGACCCAGCCGTTTGGCAACAATCTGCAAAAATTACTCTAGATTTATGCAAACAAGTACCAAGTGCCACCGTGGTATCTTTTGGTGGAGGCTTTAAGGTTGGGCGTATGCCAAATGAACAAACTGCAGATATTGCGTTAATTGGTAAAAAAATTAGCAAGTTAATACAAGATTTTGCAAAAGAAACAGGTAAAGAAATGTTTGTAGAAATAGAGCCAGGTACGTATTTAACGGCCATGGCTGGTGTTTTAATAGCAAACGTTATAGATGTTACTAACACGGGTAAAGATGGCTATAATTTTATTAGAACAAATACAGGAATGAACGATTTTTTACGCACTAGTATGTACGGTGCTCAGCATCCATTAAAAATTGTTAATATTAAGCCTACACCTGTAATAAAAAAATATGTTGTGGTTGGCCATAATTGCGAATCTGGTGATATTTTAACATCTGCAAAAGGTAACCCAGACAAAATAGAACCAAGAGAACTAAATAAAGTCACAATAGGTGATTACTTAGTACTAGCTGGTGCGGGAGCCTATTGTGCTAGTATGCGCGCCGTTGGCTACAATGCATTTGCCCCTGCCAAAGAAATAATTATAGATTGAATTCAGCTTTTGCTATTAATATAATCACGCGGGGATAGATTATCCAATGGTCCGGCCGCCCCAGTGGCTAATGTTACTAGAGTATCAGCACCACCATTTAAACCCTGAGCCGCAATTGCGGCTAACACTCGTGCTCTTTTTATTGCTTGTTGTTGAGGAGATAAATTATAATCACCAGTAAGTCCTTCTCCACTCATTTTTTTGCTCCTTAAATCCTTAAATTATGCAATTACTATACTACAATATTACTTATATGTCAAAAAATAATACGCTAATGTTGTAAAAAGTTTATAATTGTGATATAATAGTGCGCATGGAGTATAGAACTATTCGCACTATTAGAATAATTTTGGTTATTGTATTTATTTTTTTGGCGATATTGCCAATTGTTTGGTTATTTAGACCCAAGCCAAAAGAAGACCAAAATTCATCTCAACAGCAAACTCAGCAAGAAGAGCAGGCTCAACAAGAACAGCAATTAAACACGGTAAGATACATCCAGCGTGGCAATATTACGGCGCCAGAAGAGCATTACAGAATAGAAGTAACTATTAGTGCCTCTGCAAGACGAGTAGATGTGTTTAAGGGCTATGATAAGCCTGCAGAGCGTTCAGAGGTTTTAACAAATACTCAAGCTTCTTACGATCAGTTTTATGCAGGGCTTAAAACCACAGGGTTTTTTAACACTCGCGAACCAGATGTAATAGTAGATGCAGAAGGAGCTTGCCCCTTAGGGATACAATATTGGTTTGTAGGCGGTAAAGATATTGCAGTGCCATCTTTAAAGTCTTGGACAGTTAGCTGTAGTAGCAAACAAGGTACTTTTGCCGGTAATAGAAGCACTGTTCACACAATGTTTACTAATCAAATTCCTACATATAGCAAATTTGTGCAAGGTGTTAGCCTTTAGCCATAAACATTAGGGGCTTTACAAGCAGGAGTATAATGGTAATTAGGGTATAAGATACAAACATTATGTAATTTGCATAAGGAAAAATTTTATGTATCGCGCTGGCGCTGAAGGTTTATTATATCAAACCGGACAAACCGCTCCCGCTCTTCTCCCGCAAGAGCGCGTAGAAACAAGTGCCGTTAATCCTGAAGTTTATTTAACAAAAGATGAAATAGAAGCTATTGATGATATGCTTTTTACCTTGTATCGTCTTTCAATGTTTAGTGGTAATGATGAGGTGAGAGCTCTTGGTGTGGGTGAGGATAGGGCTGTTTTATCGATGGAAGATGTCACCCTATCAGTTAGGAGGGCAGCCCAAGATATTAAGTTGTTATCAGATGGGAGGCAAATGAACGAAGCGGGGGAGCGTTTAGACCAATTAGTGTTAGTGCTAGGTGAGGCGCTATATTCAAAACAAACCGCTTCAGATTGCGCCGTACCAAAGTTTGCCCCCACGGCAGAAGTTTTGACAAATTATTTGGGTAATAAATGGACAAGCTACTATAAAGAACAATTTGATCGATTTTTATCAATGCAAAAATGCTTTATTAGCAATAAGACTCCAAGGGGTGAAGAAATTGCTATGCCAAATGGGGTTATAATTGGCGTAGGTACGCGCAAAGATGACCCACCAAAGAATATTGCTACATTAAATTCAGATGCGAACATAAAAGATTGGCGAGAACGACAAGAAGCACATTTACGTTCACATAATGATGGAGTTGGTTGGCGAATACGACATATAGCACATACACAAGCGGTTGTTGCAACCTTACAAGGAGCGCGGGCGATTGGTAATGTTGAAAGTTTAAATGATCCAATAGATCTGATAAATAAATTGATGCCTTTGTTGCGCCTTTACAAAGACCATTAATAATTATTTGATACAATGGGTTTATGATAAAGGCGATAATTTTTGATTTTTTTGGAGTGGTTGGCTTATCTACTTACCAAATTGTGGCAGATAAATATGCTTTAAGCCCAGACCAAAGGCTTGGTTTAAAAGATTTGCATAAAGCCTTTGATAAAGGCTTTATAGATGAACAAGAATTTTTGCAAACTTATGCAAGCACTATTAACCAACCGTATGATAAGTTTGTAAAAGATTTTTATTTATCTAAAAAACGTTTTGAAGCTTCTGAACAATTATTAAATTACATTACAGAGCTTAAAAAAACCTATAAAATTGCACTTTTAAGTAATGTTAACCAAGGTTCTTATAAAGAATTTATAGTTCCATATATAGGCTATTTTGATGAAGTTATGCTGTCTTTTCAGGTTAAAATTGCTAAGCCAGATGAGGCAATTTATGAGCTTATGGCTAATAAATTAGCTTTAGATGTTAGCGAATGTGTAATGGTAGATGATAATTTTATTAATTGCCAAGGCGCAGCCGCTGCTGGCATGCAAACTATACTGTACAAAGATTTTTATGACTTTAAACCCAAACTTTTAGATATTATTAATAGTTGATTATTTATTAAATTAGGCATAGAGTCAAACAATATGCATGAAAGTAGCCCAGAAGCATCTCCAGTGGATGAGTCGTTTAGTATTTTAGATGCAGTTAGAGAAGAAGATAAACGGAATGCCGTATTAGAGTCTAGACAGGAGTTTATTACTACTTCTATTGAAATTAAAGTTGACGGTTTTGTCTTTAAATTGACTCGTCATGAGCCAAAAAAGAAAAGAACGTATAAAGACGTTAATGGCAAAGACGTACATTATCCTGAAATGTTAATGGTACATGGCTTTGCAAGTGATGAATCATATTTTGGGGGTGTTAAAGATGGCCGCTTAACCGAACAAATGTGTAGGTTAGGGTTAACTATAAACACTATAACTCTACCAAATGGTATGGGCCATTTATCTGCTAAGCAAATACTAGAAGTCCAAGCTAGGGGGGTACAGGCTGCCTATAATTTATTAAGTGTAGATTATGCTAAGGGTTCAGAAGTGATTTTAGTAGCGCATAGCCGTGGTGCTATAGTGGCTACTCACGCAGCAGAGTTACTTTATAAAGAGCATGCAGAATATGATAATTTATCACCAGAAGAACAAGCTAAATCCGCTAAACCACTAAAGGGTTTAGCCTTATTAGCTCCCGCGGGTGTTAATCCAATTGGGTCAGATAAAGCTAGACGACGTTTGAGGAGACTTGGACACAGCTTAAGTGTAATAGGCTCTGCTGCCCTTACACTCCCAGGGCTTGCCAAAGAATCTATAAATGATATGAAATACCATCCAAAATCAACAATTTCACATATTGGTATGGCAGCCATTAGTATTGCTAGTGATCCAAAGATGAGGTTAAAAGAGGCCGAAATAGCTGCTTCTAGTGATATTAAACCTATATTAAAGAAATTGAGTTACCGTACGAGTATTATAATTATAGGTACTAAGAACGATGCATTTATTAAATCTGAAGATCTATCTAAATTTTGCGTAGAGACTGTTTTAGGTATACCTAAACCTCCTCAAAAGCCAAATATTGAAGATATGTTTAGAGCCAATATTAGTTTAATAAACTTAGAAGAAGGGCAAACGCATATGCTACTTGGGCGACGGTATAAGTCATATGCAGACCCAAGGGAGGTACCGGGTATCTTGTTGAATTTTCAACAAAGTATAATGCCAGATCCGGTTGAAGGCAGTGAAAATGGATATTTGCCAAATGCTTATAATAAAGGCGTAATGACAGAAGTAGATGAAGATGGTAATGAAGTATATGAGAATGGGAAAGGCCATTTGGGGATACCAAAACCGTCTCGTTTGTAGTTTTACCCAACCTTGATTCGTAGTTTTTTGGTAAGGCCGCAGCGTTCTATAACCTCGTTTTGGCGCATACGTAGTTCTGTTGCTAATATACCGTTTGGTGCAGCTACCCAAATAATATCGTTATTTACGTTAATTTTAGGAGTAAAACTTAAAACAGATTCACAATAGCTACGTATTGCAGTAATTTCTGTTGGTTCATCTAGATTTTTGTTCTGCAAAAGATCTTTTATGCTATCCATACATCATTACTATAACATTTGCATAAATTTTTTGGGATATAGCAATCCCAAATCAAAAATATCAAATTAAGGGTGATGGGTGGCTATTATAAAAACATCTGTTCTTGCGACAAAGCATATTAGTAGATATGGTGCGAAGTAAAACAGTGTTTTTATGCAGCCTGGGCGCACTCTTAAATGGTAATTTTGTTTTGGGACTGCTATATGTGTTGTAAACTGTTAGTATGCCAGAGTTGCCAGAAGTAGAAACTGTTAAAAGAGGTTTAAATAAGCTAATTGTTGGTAAAACAATTACTAATATTAGTTATGATTGGCCCAAAAGTTTTCCTAACAGCCAAGACGATATTGCAAGCTTTGCTTATGGTGCAAAAGTTATTAATGTGAGGCGCCGAGCTAAAGTTTTAATGATAGATTTATCTACAAATTATACTTTTGTTATTCATTTAAAAATGACAGGGCAGTTAGTATATGTAGGTGCACAAAAAAATAAGAATACTACTAAAAATCGTTTTGGCGCTGGCCACCCAAATGATAGTTTAATTGGCCAATTACCAGATAAATCTACAAGAGTAATAACAACTTTTAACGATGGCAGTGTTTTATATTTTAATGATCAACGTAAATTTGGCTGGATGAAATTTATGCCAACACCAGAGGTTAAAACCCTACCGTTTTTTGTAAAAGTTGGGCCAGAGCCGCTAGAAGACACTTTTAGTGCAGATTTATTAAAAAAGCGGTTATCAAAAAGGCCAAATACCACTATAAAAGCCGCCCTATTAGACCAATCTGTGTTAGCGGGCATTGGTAATATTTATGCCGATGAGTCTTTGTTTGGGGCCAATATTCACCCCGCAAGTACGGTAAAAAAAGTGCCAAAAAAGCATATAAATAAATTACATAAAGAAATAATAGATGTTTTAAATTTAAGTATTCAAAAAGGTGGTTCAACAGATAAAAATTATGTAAATGCAGAAGGTAAAAAAGGTAGCTATATTACATTTGCTAAAGTTTTTAGAAAAGAGGGCAAACCCTGCATAAATAATTGTGGCAATATAATTATTAAAACAAAAGTTGCTGGGCGGGGCACCCATATTTGCATACAATGCCAAAAAAAGTATGTTTAATACACAAAATTAAAGTATAGTTTATCATCAATAAAGTATACTAGTTAATAATGTTGCGATTATATATTGGAGAAAACGCCTTAACAAGAGATGCTGCCTATAGAGCTTATCTAGATTCTTTTGTAAAAGAGCATGGCCAAATGGCTTTAGATGTATTAGAAACAGATACGCTTACTCTAAATGGCTGTATAGATGCGGTAACTACTGTGCCGTTTTTATCTGCAAAAAGATGTGTGGTTTTAAGGCATGTTTCTCAGAATAAAGATTTAGCAAGCAATATAGAGAAAATTGTAGATAGAATAGCAGATAGTACCGAGCTTGTTATAGTAGAGGGGATTTTAGATAGCAGATTAAATTATACAAAATATATTAAAAAGCAAGCAGACGATTTGCAACAATTTGATGTATTAGATGGCTCTGCATTAGTGCAGTGGGCAATTTCTACAGCAAAGCAACAAGGTGCCACCCTAAACAGGGCAGATGCGCAACTGCTTATAGATAGAGTAGGCCCTAATCAACTGCTTGTAGCAAATGAGCTACAAAAACTTTTGCTAGTAAACCCTGAAATTACAAAAGAGCTAATATTGTCTTTTGTGCCAGCATCTCCCCAGAGTAGTGTATTTGCTATGCTAGATATGGTTATACAGGGTAATGTGGCGGCAGTTTCTAGACTGTATCAAGAACAGCGTGATCAAGGTGTAGAGCCTCAGGCAATGATGGGCATGATAACTTGGCAGCTTTATATTTTAAGTGTTATAGCGGCCCATAAAGAAGAAAACCCAGATAATATTGCTAAACAGGCAAAAATAAGCCCATTTGTTGTTAGAAAAAACCTATCTTTAGCAAAAAAGTTATCTAAAAAACAAATCATTGCGCTTTTAGATGTGGCAATTGATGCTGATTATGCAATTAAAACATATAAAGTTAAGCCAGAGGGCGGAGTTTTGGTTTTACTACTAGAACTTACTAAACAAATAAAAACGGCCTAATTTTAGGCCGTTATATGTAGGAGCAATTATTAGCTTATTTTTTGGCTGCTGGTTTTTTTGCAGGGGCTTTTTTAGCTACTTTGGTTTTAGCAACAGGTTTTTTAGGAGCCACCTTTTTAACAGCTTGTTTCTTTACCTTTGTACTAGCGCTTGGCTTAACACCAGCAGCTTTTGCGGCAGAACTTAGCTGGCTCTTTTTGCGAGCAGCCTTATTTTTGTGAATAACGTTCTTTTTAGCAGCAGTGTCTATTGCGCTAACTGCTTTTTTGTGTGCTGCGTCAACAGAAGCGGGTTTACCAGTTTCTAATTCTTTATAAAAAGCCTTAGCAGACTCTCTAATGGTACGTTTAGTTTTAGAGTTTCTAATTGTAGCCTTGCTGCTAACGCGAACTCTCTTTTTGGCTGATTTTATAATTGGCATGGATCTCCTTACGCTAACTATGTATTCTAAATTATTATTGGCTTCAATCGACAAGTATATCCTAATCTGGTACGATTTGCAATAATTTACTTGCAATAAGCATAATTAGTGTGTTACTGTTTTATTAGTATTACTCTAAATCAAAAATATAAGATATAAAACTATGGATGCCAACACACAATCACAGGCGGTAGATAGAATAAAAGAAGCAGAGCATGTACTTATTACGGTAAGTGCTAACCCCTCTGTAGATCAACTATCTGCTGCAATAGGGCTATCTTTAATATTAACTAAGTTACATAAACACGCCACTGCAGTTTTTAGTGGTAAAGTACCATCTACACTAGAGTTTTTACAACCAAGCGAAACCCTAGAAACAAATACAGATTCTTTACAAGACTTTATTGTATCTTTAGATAAAACCAAAGCAGATAAACTAAGATATAAAGTAGAAGACGATGTTGTTCGTATATTTATAACTCCTTATCGTACTAGCTTATCTGAGGCAGATCTTAATTTTAGCCAAGGTGATTTTAATGTAGATGTTGTTGTTGCCCTGGGTGTAGATAACAGAGATCATTTAGACGAAGCAATTATGCAACATGGCAGAATATTGCATGATGCTACTGTTATTAGTTTAATGGCAGGAGAGGGCATAAGCGAAGTTGGCAGTATAAACTGGCAAGATCAAAATGCCAGTAGCTTATGTGAAATGCTAACTAGTGTGAGTGATTCTTTTGGGCCCAGCCTTATAGATGAACAAATAGCAACTGCCTTTTTAACGGGTATTGTTGCCACAACAGATAGATTTAGAAACGATAGAACCACACCTAGGGTTATGACATTGAGTGCTCAGCTTATGGCTGCTGGTGCAAATCAGCAATTAATTGCAGAAGAATTAGCAACACCGCCACCAGATCAGGGTATTTCACCAGAAGAAGTAGAGGCCGAACAAAAAGGTTACGAAGTAACAGACGGGGTTTTATCGCTTAGGCATGAACACGATAAAGATAAAGAACATTCTGTATCGTTTAGATCAGATAACACGGGGCCAAAAGATACCATCGCTATAGATAATAACGGTAGCCTTACAGATAAAACATCAGTTGATGCTGCAAGCCAACCAAGTGCAGAGCCTAAAGAAACTGTTTTACAAGAACCAACAGTTGAGCAAAAATCTTATGATGTGCCGGCAGTTTCGCCACTTATTGAGCCACCTGTAGCTAATTCTGGGCCCAATGTGCCGCCTTTACCCAGTGCTCAGCCCAAGAATTTGGATGATACTACTAAACCATCTGATGCAGCACCCGCCTTACCAGAGTTTAAGCCCCCATCACAAGAGCATTATTCTAAATTTGTTACAGAACCTCCACGTACTGGTGGAGCCTTAAACTCATCAGTTAGTGCCCAAGAACAAAATTATGATGACACGGCAACAGTTTTATCACCAACAGAAAAAGAATCTACTTCTCAAGATGCAAATTCTAGTACAACCTCGCCGTTATTATCTACACAAGACGACTCAGAGTCTGTAGCCGCAACAAGTGTGCCATCAACCACAAGCCCGCAATTAAGCGACGATGCCGAATCTAAACCATCGCCATTATATTCACCACTTGGCGCACCAGTGAGTGATAAAGACACTCTAGAAACCATAGACAAAAAGGTAGAAGCTTTTGAAGCATCAAGCGTTAACCAACAAGATGCAGTAGAAGAAGCCTTGGCAAGGGTTAGGCAAATACAAGAAGAATCTGCTTCTAAGGGTGATGAATACCCAACTCCAAACCAAAATATTGGAGCAAGTTTTGTGCCATTAGATAGCGATCCACTCAAAGAAGATGCTACACCAAAATTTGATCCTCAAACAGGTCAACAATTGCCTGCGCCAGCAGAAACTGCACCACCACCGGTACCGCCACCATTACCACAAGATGGTACGTTCCCATTGCCACCACCGCAACAATAACGTGTTACAGTATTAGTTAATGGACGGATATATTTTAGTAGATAAGCCTAAGGGTGTTTCTAGTTTTGGCGTAGTGGCAAAAGTTAGGGGTTGCATTAGGGCTTGCACTGGTCAAAAAGTTAAAGTTGGGCACATTGGCACGTTAGACCCAATGGCTACAGGCTTGTTAGTGCTTGTTGTGGGTAAATATACAAAAAAAGTACCAGAGCTTATTGGCCATAATAAAACATATAACGTAGAACTTACTTTAGGGCAAACATCAACAACGGGTGATGTAGAAGGTGATATTACAAATATTAATAATGCGCAACCCACAAAAGAGCGGCTGCTAACGGTTTTAAATAAATTTATTGGGCCACAAATGCAAACTCCACCAGCTTTTTCTGCCATTAAAGTTAATGGTCAGCGCGCATACGATTTAGCGCGCAAAGGTAAAGAAGTAAAGATAGAACCTAGGCAAATTACAGTACATAGTATAGATTTAACAGATTATAATTACCCGGTGGTTAAGTTTACATGCAATGTGTCTAGCGGTACCTATATTAGGAGCTTAGCCCAAGATATTGGCTCAAATCTTGGCACCGGTGCCTACATGTCTAACCTACGCCGCACCGCAATAGATACTTTTGACATCAAAAATAGTGTTAAGTTAAACGACATTAACCCCCAAAATACCACTCAATTATTAATAAAATAGTAACAAGTAACTTAAAGTATTTTAACGCATTAATATTTACGGTTGTAGAATTTGCTCATCTCTGATACAATGGTTTTTAACGCCATCAATCTAATTTATCAATGTAAATAACTACTAAGAAGAGGATATATAAGTACGTGATTTCAAGCACCAAAAAAGCAGATTTAATTAAAAACCATCAACGCGCCAAAACCGACACTGGTTCTCCAGAGGTGCAAGTTAGTATAATGACCGCCCGCATAGCAGAAATTACCGAGCATTTAAAGATAAATAAGCACGATTTTATGGCTCGTAGGGGTTTGTTGCAACTTGTTGGTAAGCGCCGCCGTTTATTGCAGTATTTAGCTAAAGAAGATCCAAAAGCTTATTTAGCTTTAGTTAAAAAACTAGGCCTAAGAAAATAGTTTGACAACTTGCGTTTTGCAAGACAATCTTGCAACTTGCTAGAGGCCAAACCACTTGCGCGGCCAAAAGGTGGCATTTTGCAACTGGCATCCTCTATATAAAACATAATATTTGTGTGTTTTTGGTAGTAGAGCGGTTATACAACTTTATGTATACCTGACCCTACCACCAACGATACCAGAAAGGAACTATCATGGGAGATATTATTAACCCATATAACAAACCGTTAATAACAGTAGAAACGGAGTTTTTTGGTCGTACTTTAAGTTTAGAAATTAACAGAGTTGGCTTTAGATCTAGTGCATCTGTTTTAGTAAGATACGGAGAAACGGTTGTACTTGGCACTGCCATGGTTAGCCCAGAACGCTTAAGCCATTTTGATTATTTTCCGCTAAGCATAGATTACGAAGAAAAAATGTATGCCGCCGGCAAAGTAAGCGGTAGCCGTTTTATTAAAAGAGAAGGTCGCCCAAGTGATGACGCCATTTTAATTGGCCGTTTAATAGACAGGCCTATTCGCCCACTATGGCCAAAAGGCTATAGGCACGAGGTACAAGGTGTAGCAACAGTTTTAAGCATGGATCCTGCCTTTAGGCCAGATATGATAGCTATGATAGCTATGAGCACAGCTTTTAGCTTAACAGGGGCACCATTTGATGGCCCTGTAGCTGGTTTACGTGTTGCCCAAAAAGAAGATGGCAGTTTTACGGCTTTTGCCGAGGCCGAGGTTTATAACGAAGGCGTCTTAGACTTAGTAGTTGCAGGTACAAAAAACGGTGTAATGATGGTAGAAGCCGGAGCAAGCGAAGTTTCAGAAGAAACAATAAGTAGCGCAATTGCTTGGGCTTACGAGGCTATGCAGCCAGCAATAGACTTGCAAAAACAACTTGTAGAAAAAGTTGGTGTAAAAGAGTTAGAATACGAGCTAGATTTGCCCAAGGATGAGATCCAGCAAGCTGTAGATAAATGGGTAGAGGGCAAATTTGGTGAGAATTTGCGCGCACCTTACCCAGAACGTAACGATTTAGTGTATGAACTACGTAGTGAGTTTCATAACGCTATGGAAGACATGGTTGGGGAAGATACTTATAAAGACTTAAAATCAGAATACGACAACGCTTTTACCTTGGCACTACACAAAGATGTGCGCAAAGGCATTGTAGAAGAATCTGTGCGTCCAGACGGCCGAGGCTTAACAGATATTCGCCCACTTAGTAGCCAAGTTGGTATTTTACCTCGTGTGCACGGCTCTAGTATATTTACTAGAGGTGTTACTCAGGCCCTAAACGTAGTTACGCTTGCGCCCTTAAGCTATTCCCAAATGGTAGATACAATGGAAAGGTCTGGCGAACGTCGCTATATCCACCACTATAACGCTCCAGGGTACACCGTCGGAGAGGTAAAACGTTTGGGTAGCCCAGGCCGCCGAGAAATTGGCCACGGTTATTTAGCAGAGCGCGCAATTACGGCCGTGTTGCCTAACGAAACAGATTTTCCTTACATGATAAGATCTGTTACAGAAATTATGAGCCAAAATGGTTCTACTAGTATGGCGGCAACCTGTAGTAGCTGTTTAGCTCTTATGGATGCTGGAGTGCCCCTAAAACGGCCCGTTAGCGGTATTGCTATGGGTTTAATGATGGACGGCGATAGGCCAATCATTTTAAGTGATATAGCCGATGCCGAGGATTTTGCTGGCGATATGGACTTTAAAGTAACAGGTACTACAAATGGTATTACAGCACTGCAAATGGATATGAAAGTTCATGGTTTACCAGTAGAGGTGTTAACTCAAGCTCTTGCTCAGTCTAAAACGGGCAGAGCCCACATTTTAGAGCACATGGTAAGTGTTATGCCAGAGCCTAACAAAAACTTAAGCCCTTATGCACCCAGAGTAGAAAGTATACAAATCAATCCATATAAAATACGTGATGTTATTGGTAAGGGCGGCGAAATGATTAATAAAATTATTGCCGAAACCGGTGCCGAGATTGATATTAAAGACGACGGCACAGTGTTTATTGCTAGCCCAGATGGCGCCAGCATAGAGCGTACAATTAAGATAATTAAAGATTTAACTACCGAGCCAGAAGTTGGCAAAATTTACGAAGGTACAGTAGCTAAAGTTATGGATTTTGGTGCTTTTGTAACCATAATGCCTGGAACAGATGGCATGGTACATGTAAGTGAAATGTCTGATACACGCGTTAATCACCCCAGTGATGTTGTTAAAGAGGGCGATAAAGTAACCGTAAAACTAGTTGCTATAGATGACAGAGGCCGCCTAAACCTTAGCATGAAAAAAGCCAAATAATAGCCATCAGATTATTGATTTTGGATATTAGAACTTGGAGATAGTAATATGAAAGCATATTTACCAAATAAAACAGAGATAGCAACATTAGTTTTTGGGCTTGGTTTGGGTATAGTGCTATCACTGAGTGGTAGTTTATCTTTTATTTTGTTAATACTGTGGCCTATATTTTTTATTGCCATGCCACTGCTATATATAATTGGTAAAAGAAAAATCAATTCAAACAAAGAATCATCAAGTATAGAATTATCTCCTAAGAATAATAAAAATAATATTAATGACTAAAACCCAAGATTTACAAAATATTAAACAACATATATTAGATAATAATGTTTGCCCAGGGTTGGCTAGCCAAGCAACCCAACTTGTTTTTGGGTCTGGCAACCCAGACGCAAACATTGTATTTATTGGCGAGGCCCCAGGTAAAAACGAAGATTTGGTAGGTGAACCTTTTGTGGGTAAAGCTGGACATTTATTAGATGATATGTTACAATCAGTACACATTGATAGAAACCAAATTTATATCACCAATATTGTAAAATATCGGCCTCCTAAAAATCGCGATCCGCTCCCGCAAGAAAAATCAGCGTTTTGGCCATATCTGCAAAAGCAATTAGCAATAATTAAACCAAAATTGGTAATAACGTTAGGTAGACATTCTATGGCAATGTTTGTGCCCCAGGGTAAAATAAGTGAACTCCATGGCACAACCCAAGAAATTATAATACAAGATACTAATCAACCATTTAAATGCACCTTATTAACTCTTTACCATCCCAGCGCAGCAATATATCGGGGTAGTGTAAAAAAGGCACTTATGCAAGATTTTTCTATAATACCAAACTTGCTAGCCAAACTTAACAAAGAATGAACACATTAATTAACTAATAAAGGAACTAACATGACGGAACAACCAAAACAATGGCCGCAAAAACAGCCTGGTTCTAAACCCGCAAAACAACAACTATCATTAAACGCGCCAACTGCATCACGCGGTGCAGCCATAAGAGCCCAAAAAAGAGCTCAAGACGATGCTAGCAAAGCCTTGCAGCAGTATATGCCAGTTTCTCAAGAAGAGGCCAATACAGAAACCCGTGGCCGTGCCAATGTAGTAACAGATGAATACGATAAGCTAAAAATTACCTATTTAGGTGGCCAAGAAGAAATTGGCGAAAAAAACATGCAAGTTTTAGAGTGGAAGAACCACGCTATAATTTTAGATTGTGGTATGTATTTAGGTATAGATTTGCCAGGGGTAAATTATACTATTAACGATACAACATATCTAGAAACAATTAAGCACAAAATTAAAGCCTACGTTATTAGCCATGGCCATTTAGATCATCTTGGTGGTTTAAAGCATATTGTGCCAAAATATCCTGCACCAATTTATGGTACACGTTTTACCATTGGTGTTATAGAAAAAGCATTTGAAGAAATGCCAAACGAAAGTGATGATTCTTTTGTTGTACAAACGGTTGTTATGAACATGGATAACCACGAACGTCTTAAAATTGGTGATTTTACTGTAGAGCTTGTACGCATTACGCACTCTGTACCAGAGTCTAGCTGTATTGTAGTAGACACCCCAGTAGGGCGCGTTATTAACACCGGCGATTGGCGCCTAGACCCAGAACCATTAGATGATAAGCCAACAGATGTAGAACGGCTTAAACAACTTGGCAAAGAAGGCGTTTTACTGTTAATGAGTGATAGTTGTAATACAAATATTCCTGGCCGTACCCCAACAGAAGACACTTTGCAAAAAAGTTTTTACGATGTAATTGGTAACGCAGAAGGCCGAATATTTATTGCTTGTTTTTCTAGTAATATGAACCGTATTCAGATGATAGTAAACGGTGCAGTTGCATCGGGGCGTCGCGTTGCCTTAGATGGCCGTAGCATGATGAGCTATGCAGAAATTGCAGTACGCCAGGGTATTTTAAAAGTACCTAAAGGCACCGTAACAAGCATGCGCGAAATAGCTAGTATCCCAGACGATAAAGTGTTGGTAGTTTGTACGGGTGGCCAGGGTGAGCCAAATGCTGCATTACAGCGCATGGCAGAGGGTAACCATAATTTTATTAAGCTTAAACCGGGTGACACCGTTGTAGTTAGCTCTACACCTATTCCGGGTAATGAGGTTAGATACCAAACTATTGGAAACGAGCTAGCAGAAAAAGGCGTTCATCTTTATAGGCACCCTACGCATGAGATAGATGGTTGTGGCCCATTGCACGTTTCTGGCCACGCTAGGCGCGATGAATATCGTGAACTGTTGCATATTATTAAGCCCAAATATTTTGTACCAATTTATGCCGGTCATTTAAACCGCCGTTATTATGTAGATATGGCAATAGAAGAAGGCTGGCCCCGCAAAAACACATTTTTGGTAGGCAATGGCCAAAGTTTGCTGTTAACAGATCACAGCTGCGAGGAAGGCCCCAATGTGCCTCATGGGAACCTGCTGGTAGACCAAACTGGTGCTTTGGTATCTAATGTAGTTATTAAAGACCGTATAATGATGAGCCAAGATGGCCTTGTAACGGTGGTATTAACGGTAGATAAAAAAACCAGCCAAATTGTTACTAGCCCAGATATTATAAGCCGTGGTTTTATTTATATGCGCGATAACGAAACATTAATGAGTGATTTGCGTGTAGAACTTAAAAGAGCTGTTGCGCAGCGCTTTAAACGTGTAGACTTAGAACGTTTTAAACAAGAAATTAAAGAACACGTTACGCACTTTTTGTACGATAGAACACAGCGTTCGCCAATTGTTATCCCAGTTGTAAATGTAATTGGTGGTAGTAGCGGCACAAGTAAAATAGCCGTTAATAGCCAACAATCAAATAGTATGCCCATAAAAGATAATTCTTATGCGACCGCACCAGCCCCGCAGTCTATTCATACGTCTCCAAACGATCAAGCTCAGCGCTTTGCCGAAATGCGCCGCAAACTCCTTGGCCAAGACCAGAATAAATCATAAGTATTGTTTCTTGCAAAAAGTAGTAAAATTTGCTATAATATAGTCATATCGTAAAAAAGTAATAAATACGGTAAAATAAAACAGTTATGGCAAAAAAACGTAAAACTACTAAACGCTCCAAAAAGAGTACTCAAAAAGTAAAAGATACTTCGCCTAAAACGGTTAGTTATTTTTGGCGCCAAGTTTTTGCATTATTGTTAATTATAATTGGTATCTTTTTATTTTTAGGTGCTTTTGGCATGGGTGGTAAATTACCAACTATGTTATTTGATATAACGGCCTGGTTTATTGGCTTTGGAGCATATATTTTGCCATTTGTGTTCTTTTTTTTGGCTGTTCAAAAACTACGTCACGAAGAATTTATTATTCCTATAACTAAATTATTAGCCAGTATTTTATTTATATCTGCTTTATCTGGAATGATGCATGTTTTTATAGAAAGATCAGATGCAAAATCTGCTGCTGCAGACGGCACATATGGTGGCCATGTAGGAGATGTTTTAAGTAGTTTACTACTAACTTTCTTAAACGAAGTTACAGCGTTTATAATACTGTTTGTTCTAATGTGGGTAGGTTTTATGTTAATGTTTGGTATTACCCCGCAACACTTGTGGGCAGCTATAAAAAGGTTATTTATTAAAGAAAACCCAGAAGAGGGCGAAGAAGAAGATGCAGAAACGCCCAAGCCTAAAGAATTTAAGCTTAAAGAAACAGTACCTGTTGTTGGCCATAAATATAAAGATCCATCAGAGCCAGAAGAAAAGCAGCTTCAGCAAGCACCACGCCATGCCACCTTTAAAAATTCTGTAGCTACAGGCTTAAGTGCTAAAGAATCTCACGAGGCTTTGGTAACAGCCACAGACCCAAACTGGAAAACTCCACCATTATCTTTGCTAAGCTCTAAACAAGACAAAGCAGACCCAGGTGATGTTAATGGTAACGCAGAGCGAATAAAGCAAGCTATGGGTAATTTTGGTATAGATGTAGAAATGGAAGGCGCTAATGTGGGGCCACGTGTTACGCAGTATACCCTTAAAACACCAGATGGTGTACGTATGTCTAAGATTGCTAATTTAAACGATAACATTGCCTACGAGCTAGAGGCACACTCTGTACGTATAGAGGCTCCTATTCCGGGTAAAAAAGCTGTTGGTATAGAGGTGCCAAATAAAAAATCCGCATCTGTAACACTAAGGGGTTTATTAAATAAGCCAGAGTGGCAAGAGGCAATTAAAAAACCACTTACTTTTGCAGTTGGTCTAGATATCTCTGGTAATCCTATTTACCTAGATTTAGCAGAAATGCCTCATCTTTTGGTAGCTGGTCAAACTAAAGCCGGTAAATCTGTTATGATAAATATCTTTTTAACAAGCCTTTTGTATCATAACAGCCCCGCAGACCTAAAGCTTATTTTAGTAGACCCCAAATATGTAGAAATGGAACCTTATAACGATATCCCACATCTATTAACACCAGTGGTAAACGATCCAGAAAAGTGCATTAGTGCACTAAAATGGGCGGTAGCAGAAATGGAACGTCGTTACAGGCGTTTAAAAGACGAAAAGCACCGAAATATAGATGAATATAATGCCGCTAAACAAGAAGAGGGCATGCCATATATTGTAATAGTAATAGACGAGTTGTCAGATCTTATGCAAATGGCCGCGCGAGATGTAGAGGCCTTAATTGTGCGTATTGCTCAAAAAGCTCGAGCTGTTGGTATACATTTGGTTTTAGCAACGCAGCGCCCTAGCGTAGATGTTATTACCGGGCTAATTAAAGCTAATGTGCCTGCACGTATGGCATTTACAGTGGCTAGCCAAGTAGATAGCCGTACAATTATAGATAAAGTAGGTGCAGAAGGTTTGCTGGGTAAGGGTGATATGTTACTACTTACATCAGACTTACCAAAACCACGCCGTATACAAGGGGCATTAATAAGCACAGAAGAAACAAATAAAGTAACAGAATACCTAAAAGAACAACAACCACCGTCTTATGATGACGAAGTTGTTAGTATGCCCGTGCAGTTTAATGGTAAGGGGGGCATTGTGCCAGAGGCGCCTCAGGGTGGCGCCAGCGGTAGCGGAGACGACGATGTTTTTAAAGACGCCGTACAGGTTGTTATAGATAGTGGTAAAGCCAGCACTAGCTTATTGCAAAGGCGTTTGCGTATTGGCTATGGCCGTGCCAGCCGAATAATAGACGAAATGGAAGAACGGGGCATAATAGGTGCAGCTGACGGTTCGCGCCCACGAGAGGTATTAATTAGTAGCATTAACGATTTATACCCACCAGAACCATCAGAAATTGGCCCAGAAGGCCCTATTCCAGAAGAATCAAACGACCCCAGAGATGAATACTTAACAAGATAAAATTACAATTTAAATATATAATTTGTTTAAATGATTGTTTTTAAGGAGTTATTATGTTACAATTACTGTAATATTAACTTCAGCTTGCGGCTATATTGGGCGCGCAGGCTAATAACCAACAGAAGGAGTCTTAATGAACAGCTACGAGCTGGCAATATTGTACGATCCAGATTTAGAGATAGATCTAGAAAAGGCAGAAGGCAAAGTTAAAGCCTTAATATCGGCCCAAAAAGGCAAAGTTACCGCAGAAGATAACTGGGGTAAAAGAAAGCTTGCATATCAAGTTAAAGGTCATGATATGGCTGTGTATGTATTTTATACCTTTGAAGTACCGCCACAAGCAATTAAGCCTATAGAGGCACAACTAAATATAACAGATGAAGTTATACGTTTTTTGATTACCAAGCCAGACCTAAAAGCTATTAAAAAAGCAGAATCAATTAAAGCCTCTAAAGCAAGGCATGCTAAAAAATCAGACGAGTCTGAAGCACCTGTTTTAGAAGATCAACCGTCAACTAAATCATAAAGAAAGGAGTGCTTGTTTTGGTGTTTTAAAATACACCACTAAACAACAGTTAAAAATATGTCAAGAAGTTTTAACCAAGTAGTTTTAATGGGCAACCTAACCCGTGACCCAGAGCTAAGAACAACCACTGGCGGTCAGAACGTTTGTAATTTTACACTCGCCCTTAATCGTAGCTATAAAGACTCTAGTGGCGATTGGAAAGAAGTAACAGATTATATAGATATTATTGCATGGGGCCCATTAGGGGAGCGTGTGAATCAGTACCTTAAAAAAGGTAGTCAAGCACTTGTAAATGGTCGGTTACAATACCGTGCTTGGGAACAAGATGGCCAAAAGCGCAACAAAGTAGAAGTTGTTGCAGCCGATGTAACATTTTTGGGTGGTAAAGGCGACGGTGGTGGTTCAGCGGGTTCTCAAAACCCTCAACAATCAACTCCAGCCCCAGCTCCTAAAAAAGATAATCCATCTACAGAAATAAGTGACGAACCAATAGATTTAAGCGAGATACCATTCTAATGTATAAAAAAGAACAAGAAATTGTAAAGAAAGCTAAACGAAAGCCAATTACTGGTGCCGTTTATTTTGATTATAAAGACGTAAAAACCTTGCAGCGTTTTGTTAACCAATTTGGCCAAATAGAAGGCCGAAAGCGCACTGGTTTAACAGAAATGCAACAACGACGTTTAGCGCGAGCTATAAAGCAAGCAAGGCATATTGCGTTATTACCTTTTGTAGCAAACCGTTAATTTAGATTACAGAAAAAAGATTATGGATGATGGGTCAAATACTATAAAGTCATTCCGCGACCTCAGGGTGTGGCGGTCTGCTTTTGATTTAACTATTCAAATTTATAAATTAACTTCTAGTTTTCCTCAGCACGAGACCTATGGTTTAAAAAGTCAAATGCAAAGAGCGTCCGTATCTGTTTGTTCTAACATCGCAGAAGGATTTGGCAGAAGAAGCTTGCGTGAGAAAGATCAATTTTATAGTATGGCGAATGGTTCTCTAACTGAGTTAGAAAATCAGATTTATATTGCAAAAGCTGTAGGCTATTTTAATGATAAAGACACTAAACAATTGATTGACATGAGTACTACTACGCATAAAATGTTAATAACATTGCAAAAAGTTAACAAAACGAAAGGAGAAAGCCGTTAGACAGTAGGTCTTCAAAAATCTATAATCTATCGTCTATAATCTAATAATATGGCATTTGGAATAACAGATTTAAAAAAAGGTGCCGTCTTTCAGATGGATGGTCACCCATATAAAGTACTAGAATACGGCCAAAAAGTTATGGGCCGTGGAGGCTCTATAGTTAACGTACGCATAAAAAGCTTAATAGATGGCAAAGTTTTAGAAAAAACCTTTAAAGGTAACGAAGTTATTGAACAAGCAGACGTGCAATATAGTAATGTTCAGTACCTGTATAACGACGGTGCTAAATATTATTTTATGAACGACGATACTTATGAGCAAATAGAGCTTTTGGCAGACTTGTTAGATGGCCAAACCGGCTATTTAAAAGAGGGTGATAAAGTTAAAGCTCAAAGTTTTAACGGTAATGTAATAAATATAGACCTGCCTAAAAATATATTTTTAAAAGTAACTTACTGCGAAGATGTTGTTAAGGGAGATACCGCAAATAGTGTTCAAAAAGATGCAACTCTAGAAACAGGCTTATCAATAAGAGTGCCATCATTTATTAAACAGGGCGACGTTGTATCTGTAGATACAGAAACAGGGGCATACCGTGAACGAAAGAAATGACCTAGAGGTAAATGACTTAGAGGAAAAGCCACATTTTATAGGAAAATCAATGTACTATGATATCCCTGAAACGGAAATGCCAAGACTATCAAAACTTGCTGAAGGGTTAGGTACTCTTGGATGCCGTGCAGCGAGTGCATTGGAAGCACCATTTAAATTCGCCGGGGGCGTTTTCCAAGGATGCTTTGAGCTGTTTGGTTTAAAGAAACCAAAATAGACTTTTTGCAATTAATATGTAGTATAAAATAATGAAGCATCGTTTAGATATATTGATTTTAAAAAAGCAGCTTGTATCATCTCATCAGCAGGCAGAAAGCTATATTAAGCTAGGCGCTGTTTATGTAGATAGTAAGCAAATTATTAACCCAAAATATTACGTTAATCCTAATTCTAACATTGAACTTAAGCTACAAACAAAATACGTAAGTAGGGCAGGTTTCAAGCTTGCAAGCGTAGTAGATGTTTTTGGAGTATCTTTTAAAGATAAAATAGTGCTAGATGTTGGTAGCAGTACTGGTGGTTTTACAGATTATGCTTTGCAAAATGGTGCTAAAAAAGTAATTGCGATAGAACTGGGCACTAAACAACTGCACCCAAGGCTACATGGCAACTCTAAGATAGATTTACATGAGCAAACAGATATTCGGGATGTAGCCCTAAAGCCAATTAATAACAGTAATATAACAGATAATAACGTGGTTTATATTGCAAAATCGCCAGATATTATTGTAATAGATGTTAGTTTTATATCTTTAAGGCAAATATTGCCACATATAGATAAATATATTGCCGGTCCTAAAACGCAAATCTTAGCAATGGTTAAACCTCAGTTTGAGGCAATGTCTACAGATAAAAACAAGGGTATTATAAAAAACGAAGCCATTAGGCGTAGTATCTTAAAAGATTTTGAGTTATGGGCTAAAAAGTATTTTGTAATTATAAATAAAGCAGATTCTCAAATTTTTGGTACTAAGGGCAACCAAGAACGCTTTTATTTGCTAAAAAAATTAGCCTAAATTATATATTAGACGTTAAATTTAAATTCTACTACGTCGTTGGGTTGCATAATATAGGTTTTGCCTTCTGTGCGAACTTTGCCAGCAGATCTTGCGGCAGCCAAAGATCCTGCAGTAATTAAGTCGGCATAACTTACAATATCGGCTGCTATAAAGCCGCGTTCAAAATCTCCATGGATTACCCCAGCAGCCTGGGGCGCGGTTGAATCTTTTTTAATTGTCCAGGCTCTAACTTCTTTTTCTCCGGCGGTTAAATAACTTTGCAACCCTAGTGTGCTGTAGGCGGCATGTATAAGTTGTAGTAAGCCAGATTCTTTTACGCCGTATTCTTGTAGCATTTCTGCTTGGTCTTGTTTGCTAAGTTCGCGCAGTTCGTCTTCTAGCTTGGCGTTTACAAATAAAGCTTTTGCTGGGGCAACAATATTTGCAAGTTCTGATTTTTTGTTGGTGTCGGATAGAGTTTTATCGTCTACGTTAAATAAATATATAATTGGTTTTGCAGTTAAAAGTTGCAAATCTTTATATTCGGCTATTTGTAGCCTTAAAGATTCGTCACTAAAAATTGGTTTGCCATTATCTAACATTGCTTCTGCTTTTTGGTAAAGCTCTAGTTTTGGGCCAAGCTTGCTGTTGGCACGAGCCTCTTTTTGCAAACGAGGCAAGGTTTTGTTAATAGTTTGCAAGTCTGCCAAAATTAACTCGGTGTTAATAACATCTATATCGTTTTTTGGGTGTAATTCGTTATCTACATGAATAACATTGCCATCTGTAAAATCTCTTACCACCTGAACAATAGCAGCACATTCGCGAATATGGCTTAAAAATTGGTTACCAAGGCCTTCTCCTTTGCTAGCACCCGCCACTAAACCCGCAATGTCTGTAAACTCTACCGTAGCAGGCATAATCTTTTTACTGTTATAAAGTTTAGCTAAAGCATCTAATCTTTCATCTGGAATAGGCACTACGCCACTGTTTGGCTCAATTGTGGCAAAGGGGTAATTAGCCGCTAAAACGCTATTATTTGTTAACGCGTTAAATAAAGTACTTTTGCCAACATTTGGCAAACCAACAATTGCAATAGAAAGACTCATTTAAATTTATTGTAACAGATAATTAATGTTTTTATAAAAAATGGTTGCGCTGTAACATGCTTATGTTACTATAGATGGTATGAGTGTCCTAAATGGCGTCTCAGACTTTTTTGGCCTCGATATTGGTACTTCAGCTATAAGGCTAGTCCAGTTAAGAGGGAGTGGGCCCGTAAAAGCATTAGCAAAATATGCACTTACACCAGTAGATACAAAAATAGTTCTGTCAGATGCAAAATCAGATCAACAAAAAGTAGCAAACGTTGTAAAAGACCTTGTTAGTCAGGCAAAGGTTTCAACAAAAAACGTTGTAGTGGGCTTGCCATCTCAGCGTGTATTTACTTCTGTAATAGATATTGAACGTTTAAATCATAGCGAACTTGCTAAAAATATTAGGTTTCAGGCAGACACAATTATTCCCACCCCGTTAGAAGAAAGCAAAATAGACTGGGCCGTTTTGGGTGATTCGCCTGTAGATACAGCAAAGCTAGAAGTACTTATTTCTAGTATTCCAAATACTTATGTAGAACAAAGGTTAGATATTTTAGAAGCCATTGGTCTTAACGTAATTGGTTTTGAACCAGACACTATAGCGCTTGCAAGAGCCCTAACTTCGCCAGACGACACTACCCCACAACTTATTGTAGATATAGGCACGCACTACACAGATCTTGTTATTGTTGCTAATAATGGTCCAAAATTAAACAGATCTATCCCAACTGGTTCAGAAAATATTATTAAATCGGCAGTACAAGGCTTAAATATAGATGAAAAACAAGCCGAACAATTTGTATATAAGTTTGGTCTTAATAAAGATAAGCTAGAGGGCCAAATATATAGTTCTATTATAGGTACTGTAGATATTATTGTTGGAGAGATAGAAAAATCTATTAAATTTTATCAAACCAGATACCCCAACACGCCAATAGGCAAACTTGTTGTAACAGGTGTAGCCTCTACATTGCCAGAGTTTCCACTTTATCTTGCAAATAAGTTTGGTCTTAATGTAGAAATAGGTAATTCCTGGAGAAACGTAACTTTCCCATCAGATAAGCAAAATGAGCTTTTGGCTGTTAGTAACCATTTTGGGGTATCGGCAGGGCTTGCGGAGCGTTCAATATGATTCAGATAAATTTGTTACCAGATGTTAAGGCAGAGTACGTAAAAGCTCAACGCACAAAACACATGGTAGTTGTTGTTTCATTTATTGTGATTATATCTTGCGTTGCGGTATTAGCTATATTGGTATCTACGGCTTATGCAGGGCAAAAATTACAGTTAAATAATGCCAAAAAAAATATTGATAAAAATTTAGAAACCGTTCAATCCTACAAAGATCTAGACAAGATTCTTACTATCCAAAACCAACTTACAGCACTAACTCCACTACACGTAGCAAAACCAGTTGTGTCTCGTATTTTTACTTACTTGCAGCAAATAACTCCCAGTGATGTTAGAATAGACACTTTTTCGGTTAATTTTGTAGACAGCACTATTAAGTTAGACGGTAATGCAGATTCTGTAATAGCAGTTAATAGATTTGTAGATACGCTTAAATTTACTACTATAGCTCCTGTGGCACAAGGCCAAGAACCTAAAAACGCTTTCTCGTCTGTAATATTACAAAGTTTTAGCACTAAAGAGGGAGAAACTACATATAGCATCACCCTAAAAGTAGACCCAGAGTTATTTAACAGCGAAAACAAAGACATTAAATTAGCTGTTCCTGTAACGGTTACCACAAGATCACAAACTCAATTACCTTTGTTTATACCCAATAAAACACCAACAACGGAGGCAAATTAATATGGCTGCAAAACAATCAAAAGGCTTTGGCCAGCTATCTACAAAGCATATTGCAGTAGATAAAGCCAATACTCTTGTTATAGTTTCGGCTGCTGCCGCTGCTGCAATTATTGTTTTTACTTTTTTTGCCGGTAAAGCGCTTATAGATAAAATTGCTTACCAAAATGAAGTTATTTCTAAGCGTAATAAAGCAAACGCTCAATTAGAAAAAAATATAGAATCAATTAATCAATTAACAGCTGCCTATACAGCGTTTGATAGCGCTCCAGAATCCGTTATTGGCACCCCAGATAAAAATAGTAAAGTTGTGTTAGATGCATTGCCTAGTGTATATGACTACCCAGCCCTAGCATCTAGTTTAGATTCTATTGTTAAAAATGCTGGCTTAAAAGTAGACAGTATTACGGGCACAGATCAAGAAGAAACTGCAGAAAAGAGTAGTATATCTCCAACCCCTATTCCTATACCGTTCGAAATAAGTGCTTCTGGCAGTTATGAATCTTTGCAACGCCTTGTAACAGATTTAGAGCGTTCTATACGGCCATTTAAAATAGCCGAGGTTACAATTAGTGGTAAAGATTCAGACTTAACAATTAGTATTAAGGGTGAAACATATTATCAGCCAAAAACAGAAATTGGCATTAAAGAAGAAGTAGTAAAAACAAACGGTAGTAGTGCGCCACAGCCAACCTCTACATCATCTAGCGCTACACAATCGGGGGCAACACAATGAAAAAGAAAGATATAGTTATAATTATTGCAGTAGCAGTTGTTAGTGCTATTTTTAGCTACGTATTATCTAATTATCTTTTTGGGGGCGACAGTAAGCAAAATCTTACAACTCCGGTGGTACAACCCATTACGGCAGAATTTCCACAACCTGATCCTCGATTTTTTAATGCAAATTCGCTTAATCCTACACAAAATATCACCATTGGCGAGACTCAAAATACAAAACCGTTTTAATAGCGGGTTAGGGGCGATATTATGCCAGTACTCCTAGAAGATACTCAAAAACTTGTAGAACAAATATTGGTGCAAAATGGGTTAATTAAAAAAGCCGAGTTAGAATCTGTACGTAAAAGTGCTTTAGATTCTGCAGAACCATTATTTGCTGTTCTTGTAAATAATAATTATATTAAATCAGAAGATCTTACAAAGGCAATTGCTCAGGCAACTAGGGTACCTTATGTAAATTTGCTTACTGCAAAGGTTAGTTCTAAGGTTTTATCTTTATTGCCGTACGAGGTAGCAGAGCGCTATCAGGCGGTGCCACTGGGCGAGATGCAGCAACGTTTAGTTGTTGCCATGTTAGATGCAGGTAATGTGCAGGCAGTAGATTTTTTATCTAATAAAATAGGCCGCCCCCTAAAGGTTTATATGGCCAGCCAAGATGGTATAGAAAACGTTTTAAAGCAATATAAGGTAGATGTTAGTAAAGACGTTGCTCAGGCTCTTGGTGCCGCAGAAGACGAGGATGCAGCCAGTAAAAAAAACACAGAAAAGACTCAAAATATACAATCTATAGTACAAGATTCGCCAATCAGTAAAGCCTTAGCTACAATTATGGAATATGCCGCCAAAAGTAGAGCAAGTGATATACATATAGAACCTCTAGAAAAAGAACTAAAAATACGCTGCAGAATAGATGGTGTTTTAAGAGAAATTATGAAGTTGCCTAAAGCAACAGAGCCACCACTAATATCTCGTATTAAAATTTTAGCAAGCCTTAAAATAGATGAACATCGTATTCCACAAGATGGTCAATTTAGTATTATGGTTGCCGGTAACCCCATAGACCTGCGTATTGCAATATCGCCAGTGGTTTGGGGTGAACAGTGTGTTATTAGGTTGTTAGATAAAACTGGTACAAGCCTTAAGCTAGAGGATATGGGCTATTCTGGGCGCGCTCTAAGAACTATCAGAGAGGGTGCCAAAAACCCTAACGGTATGATTTTAACATCTGGCCCAACTGGTTCTGGTAAATCTACAAGTATGTATGCACTTATTCAAGAAATCAAAAGCGATGAAATTAATATTGTTACCCTAGAAGATCCAGTAGAATATAAAATGGATGGTATAAACCAAATTCAGGTAAACCCAGAGGTGGGTTTAACTTTTGCAAGTGGCTTACGTTCAATTTTGCGCCAAGACCCAGATGTTGTAATGGTAGGAGAAATTCGTGATGCAGAAACCGCCAGTTTAGCCGTGCAAGCAGCCCTAACAGGGCATTTAGTGTTGTCTACACTGCACACCAACAGCGCTGCTGGTATTTTGCCTCGTTTATTAGACATGGGTATAGAACCCTTTCTAATTGCCAGTACAGTAAGAACGGTTATTGGCCAGCGCTTGGTTAGGCGCCTTGTTAACCCAGAAACCGCAAATAGCAATGACGTAGAAAAATTAGCTATACAAGAAACTATCGGAGATTTATTACCACCATCAGAAAAAGAAAAAACAGAGGTAGAAAAAGATTTAGGCTACGGAGAGTTGCCACTTTCGGGTCAAAACGCTTATACTTTATATAAGGGTGTAGATTCACCCAGCACCCCGGGTGGTTATAAGGGCAGGCTAGGGCTATACGAAGTCTTTAATGTCACCGAGGATATTCAAAAATTAATTGTTAATCGTGCTACTAGCGCAGAAATACAGGCTAGCGCTCAAAAAAATGGAATGATTACTATGCGTCAAGATGGCTATTTTAAGGCTTTAACTGGCCAAACGTCTTTAGCAGAGGTAAACAGAGTAGCATCATCAGATAAAGCATAATAACTAAGTAGTAAAAAAGGATATAAAACATGCAAGGCCAACCAAGAATAGAAGTACTTTTAGAAGAAGTAATTAAAAAAAAGGCAAGTGATCTGCATCTTCAGGTTGGGCTGTCGCCAATGTTACGTGTAGATGGCAAACTTGTTACTGTAAGCGGCACAGATGTTTTAACAGAAGAATCTATAGAAACTCTTATTTTTGCATTACTAGACGACGACCAAAAACAAATTTTGCTAAAAGATAAAGAATTTGACTTTAGCTTTGCTTTTGGCGATTTGGGGCGCTTTAGGGTTAACGCTTTTCATGAACGTGGTAATTTAGCCGCTGCTCTTAGGCTTATACCAAACGAACTTTTAAGTGTAGAACAGCTTGGTTTGCCACAAATAGTTAACAAATTTGCAGAATACCCAAGAGGTTTAGTTTTAGTAACTGGCCCAACTGGCTCTGGTAAATCTACCACACTTGCCGCCATGATAAACAAAATTAATCACGAACGTGCCGAACATATTGTTACAATAGAAGACCCAATAGAATTTACTCATAAAAGTAATAAAAGTATTATTGTTCAAAGAGAGGTGCATTACGATACATTTAGTTTTAGCGCGGCCTTGCGTAGCAGTTTACGCCAAGACCCAGATGTTGTGTTAATTGGAGAAATGCGCGATCTAGAAACAATAGCTGCCGCTATTACTATTGCAGAAACAGGCCACCTCGTGTTTGCTACCTTGCACACCAACAGCGCTGCTCAAAGTATAGATCGTATGATAGATGTGTTTCCGCCTCATCAACAGCCACAAATTCGCTCACAGCTTAGTAATATTTTAATGGCTATTTGTTCTCAGCGTTTATTGCCAGCTATTGGTGGCGGCCGTATTGCTGCTGCAGAAATTTTAGTGGCTACTCCAGCCGTGCGTAACATTATCCGCGAGGGCAAAACTCATCAATTAGATGCTGTTATTCAAACAGGTGGAGAATTTGGCATGCAAAGTATGGATAAAACTCTTGCAAGCCTAATACATAGCGGTACCATAACGTACGAAGAAGCTCGTACCTGCGCAGTAGATTTAGACGAGCTAGATAGGCTTATGAGGGGCTAAAGGCGCATATTATGGCAACAACATACACATTTACAGCACGTAATACAACAACTGGGCAAAAAGTTAGTTCAACTGTTCAGGCAGATAGCGAAAAGGCCGCTGCTCAAATTATACAAGAACAAGGTCTTTCGCCATTACAAATAAAAGCCGTAAAAGAGGGTGGTTTTGGCAAAAAAGTAAAAGGCAAAGATAAAATATTATTTGCCCGCCAGCTTAGCACCTTAATTAACGCCGGCTTACCATTGGTACAGTCTTTGCGTACTGTGCAGCGCCAAACAGGCAGTAAACAGCTAAAGATTGTATTATCAGAGGTTATTAATGATGTAGAAAGTGGTAAAAACTTTTCTGACTCGCTAGCTAAGCACCCCAAGGTTTTTAATAATATTTTTATTAGCTTGGTGGGCGCAGGTGAGGCCTCTGGTACGCTAGATGCTTCGTTAGAACGTTTAGCTAATCAGCAAGAAAAAGATGCCGAGATTTTAGGTAAAATTAAAGGTGCCATGGTGTACCCGCTGGTTGTTGTGGGTGTAATGGTAGCGGTTGTTGGCTTTATGCTTGTTGGCGTGTTACCGCAAGTAAAAACGCTTTACGACGGCCTGCCGGGGGCTCAGTTACCATTTATAACCGTAGCCTTGCTATGGATGTCTGATTTACTAGTAAATTACTGGTGGGTATTTTTAATTTTAGCAGTACTGGCAGGTGTTTTTGGTACTAAATATGCCCGCACCCTGGGTGGCAAACGTGTTATAGATAAAACCAAAATGAAGGCCCCATTAATTGGCCCACTTTTTATGAAAATGTACATGGCCCGCTTTACCCGCACTGGTGCTACTCTAGTTTCCAGTGGTGTGCCATTGCTCCAAATGTTAGACATTACCTCGCGCTCAGTAAACAATGTGTATATAGAAGATTCTATAAATACAGCAATTACCAAAGTAAAGGGCGGTAAAAGTTTAGCAGATGCCATAGATGGCGACCCTAACTTTTTAGAGCTAGTGCCAAACATGATACGTATTGGCGAACAATCTGGCCAGGTAGAAGATATGCTAGCTAAAACAGCCGAATATTATGAAAAAGAAGTAGACCAACAAATTAAAACCATAAACACCATAATAGAGCCTGTTTTAATGATTGTTTTAGGTATAGTAGCGCTTATAATTGTAGCTGCAGTACTTTTGCCAATCTATGGGCTTGCTAATCAAGGCTTAGGCGCCTAAAAAAACTATTGCTTTTTATTACGCTTAAGTTATAATTTACTTAGTATAACTAATAAAAACCTTTAGGTTTTAAAAGAAAGGGCACCAATAATGCTTAAAAAATCAAATCAAAAAGGCTTTACAATCATAGAAGTCTTAATAGTCTTGGCAATTGCCGGCCTTATAATGCTAATTGTATTTTTGGCCGTACCGGCGCTGCAAAGAAATAGCCGAAATACTGCCCGTAATGAAGAAGCGGCACGTATATCTGCATTAGTCACAGAGTGTCTTGCTAACCGAAATGGTGTTGTTGCATCATGTACAGCCGCAACAATTGGTTTTAACGCAGCAGATTTTCAACAGATTACATCTGTTGTTGTCGGCACAGCGGGTACTACTGAGGTGGCTAATTTTGCGTACAGTGCTAAATGTAACGCAGACGGTTCAGGTACAGCCGTTGGTACGGCACGTCAATTTGCTGTTACTTATCAGTTGGAGTCTGCGGGCTCACCAGTCACTCGATGTATTGGTTCTGAGTAGTATATGTTACTTTAGCAGTTGTTTATTATTAAGGTAACAATTATAGTAATTAGCTATAACAGGGTTAGAACAAGTTAAAAGACACAAATGTTATATAATATATAAAATTTTACTTACTGGTTGCTTTTTAAAGTAAAAACGCACAAATAATGGATATCCCACAAGGCTAAAGCCCACACATAAATCGTGCGCTAAAGCCCTAGGGGTATCTTTTATAAATAATGTATAAGTACTAACACTTATAATCTATATACTTAATATAATTATCCGCAGTATGTTATTATTTGGTAATGGATATGTTAATAATAGTTGGGTTATTTTTGTTGGGGTTGGTGTTTGGGAGTTTTGTAAATGCTTGGGTTTGGCGCCTTGGCAAACAATTAGACGCCAATGGAGACCCAAAAAAGCTTACTAACGCTCAAAAACAGCAATATTCTATTACTAAGGGGCGCAGTATGTGCCCAAGTTGCAAACATCAGCTTGCCCCTAAAGATCTTGTGCCACTTATTAGTTGGTTAAGCTTAAAGGGCAAGTGCCGTTACTGCAAAGCCAAAATTAGCAAGCAATACCTACTTGTAGAGCTTGCAATGGCCATAATGTTTGTTGTATCTTATATTTTTTGGCCAGTAAATTTGCCGGGTTCTAGCTTAATATTACTTATAGGTTTTATTGCTACGTTAGTGCCATTATTTGCCTTGGCCATATACGACTATAAGCACTTTATATTGCCAGACAAAGTTTTAATAGTTGGAATAATTATATATTCGGTATTTTTGTTTATTTATGCAGTGGCTTTAAAGGATTTTTTTATTTTTGGCATGTCGGTCTTGGCTGGTGTATTATACTTTGCAATTTTTTTGTCTATTTTTATTGCATCTTTAGTTGCACAAAAAAAAGGTTATACCAACAAAGATTGGCTAGGCTTAGGAGACGTAAAATTAGTATTTTTGCTAGGGTTAATGATTGGTAAGCCAACTTTGGTAATAATAGGCATGTTTCTTGCCAGTATGTTAGGGTTTTTAGTAAATTTGCCAAGCCTTATTAGCAAAAAAGAAACTTTTGGTAGTCAAATACCTTTTGGGCCGTATTTAATTGCTGGTGCAATAATAACAATATTGTTTGGCCAAATTGTTTTAAATTGGTACACCAATATTCTTATTAATTCTATATAAATTTTGTTAATTTTAGTTAATTTTATGTTGTAATTGTAACGCTTATGGTATAATGCAGGTAAGATGTTCTACCTAAAAAAACAAAAAGGCTTTACCATTGTAGAAACCATGATAGTACTTGCTGTTACGGGTGTTCTTTTTTTTAGTGTTAGTTTGCTAATTAGTGGTCAAACCGAACGTTACCGCTACCGCGACAGCATGTACCGCTTGCAACAACAGGTTCAAAATGTTATTAACGACACTCAAAACGGCAATCTCGCCAAGGATATTAATACTGGTGGTACCGATAATGTAGTAATAAAAGGCAAAAGATTTATATTTTGTGCGCCTGATAGCCCAAATAGGGATTTAGAGGGGTGTAGGGATGCCATTTATCGTAATGGTAAAATATTTAGAACAGAATTGATGAAAGATGACAATGGTAACGTCAGTGGGTATACACCTAGTATTAACGTAGTGAATATACCAGATGGTATTGAATTTATTGAGGCAAAGTCAATTACAACAGATGGTGTAGCACATCCTTTTGGTAAACATTTTGGCGTGACTGCATCTTTTAATGATTCTAATAATGTTAAAGATATCGAGCTACGTGATATATGGGCCTGGGGGCCTTTGTCAAATTTCGAAACGGCGCCTTATTTTATTAAAAGCTTTTTGCTTTGTTTTGAGGGTTATAAAAAGGGTAGTTTAGAATTTGGCTCTAAAGAGCTTGGTAACACAGTTAAACTTAATTTGGTAGACGATAGGTGTAATTAATTATGAAAAACACTATAAAAAAACATTTTAATAAACAAACTGGCGATACAATTGTAGAGGTAATGTTGGCAATTATTGTAATTGGTGGCGCACTTGGGGGCGCATTTGCAATAGCTAACAGATCTACTAAGACTACTCAAGATAATTACGAACGCTACCAAGCCCAGGTAATTGCTAATAATCAAGCAGAACTATTAAAGCAAAAAATGAACGCAGATACAGGTAATGTAAAACATAGTTCATTTAATAGTACTACTACTCAAGAATGTATAAGTGATGCTGGGAGTCTTACAAGTGGTTCTCCGGGGTGTGATCGTGGTAGTATACCTTTTAAAATTGATATTTATTGTCTTAATGATTCCGCATTGGTTGATGATTGTAGTTCAGATGCAAAATATAGCAATTACCGTATACACGTAGAATGGGATAGCTTAAATGGCGGTAAAGATAACGTGGAGCTATTTTATGGTGTTTAAGAGCAAAAACCATAAGGGCTTTACCATTGTAGAGCTTATGATTGCTATTAGTGTGTTTTCTGTGGTAATGATAATTGCTACTACTGGTATTCTGTTAATAGCGCGCCAATACCAATCTGGTGTAACAAAAATAGCCATGCAGTCTGCCACGCGTGATATTCACCAAAAAATTTCAGACAGTATAAAATACAGCGGTGGTAAAATCACAGTAGAAGAAAATAGTGGGAATGTTACTGGGTACTATGTCGTGTGTGTTGGGAAGATAAGATATTTTTATAAAACACCCAGTAGCTCAATTAATAATGAGACAGATTTTAATAATATGTCTGGTTTGCATTTTCAGCAACAAACAAATCCTTATAAAAACGGTAATGCTTTGGACGGGGAATGTGGTTATTTAGTAAACGATGATATAAATGCACAGCAATTATTACCAAATAATGCAAAAGTTGCATTATTTAATGTTACCGAAACCGAAGAAGTGGGCGTTACTAAAACCGCAACAATTGATACTACTTTTGTAAAAGGCGATTACGACTTATTTAATTTGGGCGTACCACCCAAAGATTTAAAGTGTAAATCTGGGGTTGGCAACGAGTGGTGTTCTGTAGTAAGCTTAAGTAGTATGGTTAACCCAAGGTTATAATAATGCTAAAAAAACAGATACATAACAAACAATCTGGAATGACGGCAATAATGCTTGCTATGTTCTTAGCTATTGTAATATCTTTATTAGCTGTTGGTTTTGCAACCCTAGTACGCAAAGACCAAACAGCAACTCTAGACAAAACTTTGTCTTACCAAGCCCAATACGCCGCCGAAAGCGGAATAAACAAAATAATTAGCTATATAGATAGTTCCCCAACACCCGCCACTAGGCAAAATTGCGAGGATACAGTGTCTGATACTAATGCCCCAGATAGCTCTTTTAATATTGGCCAAGCCAAAATTACTTGTGCGGTATGGATTAATCCCACCAATACAAAAGTATCAACAAGCTCAGATAAAGCACAAGCCTTTAGTTTTAAAACTAATGGACCAATTAATATAAGCTGGCCTACCGCTCCATATGATAGCCCACACGCAGGCCGACTACCCGTGTTAGAAGATGATAAAATAGTATTAGTTATAACAATTGCTAAAAAAGATACACCAGAAAGTTATAAGCGTTTTTATTTAGTGCCTAATAGTTATGCCGAAGGGATTCCTGATTATAGATACAGTGCTAGTGGGAATGTATATTTCGTAACACTTAGTGGTAGCGATGCAAAAGTTAATATTGATGGTTTTGATGTAGGTACAGAATATATAGCAAACATAACTCAGCTAAACGGAGTAAACGGAGAAACAACCGATGTAGAGATTTCAGGTAACAGCGGCTACCAAAATACTAGCCAATATTTAATAGATGTTAATGCAAAATCTTTAGATATAACTAAACGAATACAGGTTTTTTATAGCCGTAACGGTAGTGTTGGCCCTAATTATGTAGGAAGCGTTTTAGGTGAGGGTACTATTTGTAAAGACTATAAGGTAGATGGCACCCAAGGCACGACATTAAGTGGTGCTAGCCCATGTCCAAATATAACACCACCCAACCCATAGTAAAGGACATAATATGAGTACACAAAAGAACAATGCTACACCAACTAACCCCCCAGCCAACAACCCAGACATTAAAAAGGCTGCCAACATAGTAAAACAAGATACTACAATACTTGGTAATGTAAAACCTAAAAATTTTAAAAAAGCCGCGCTTATCTTTATAGCCTGCGCCCTGTTAATAAGTATAGTTATTGGTTTAATTGTTTACTTTATAAATAGTAGTAATAAAACAGCAATTTCCGTAAACGATACCTCTATATCTAAAGAACAATATAGAACAATATTTAATGACTATAATTCCCAAAGACCAGACAAAAATGTTGCAGATAATTATAAACAATTTATGGTAGATTCTATTGTTTATATAGATGCAGCAAAACAATATAATGTAGATTTAAATAATGAAGATATTTTAGCAAAACAGTATTCATTATACGGAGACAAAACAAACAAAGAGTCACCATGGCAACATCAAGTAGCAAAAACTATGCTTGCTAAAAAAGAGCTAAGTGTGTATTCTGGCGATACTTATGGTCATTTTGTTTTTCCTTTTAGTAAGTATTTTGCTTCTTTTGGTCTTAAGACAGAAGATGGTTTAGGAGATAGTGCTAAAATCCAACAAAATCAAGAATATGCAAAAGCTACAGCAGACAAATACTATCAGTCTATAGCTAATGATCCTAGCTTAAACAATGCCAGAGATATTTTAAGTAAAATAAGTAAAGATATTGAGCTAAATTATGGTTATTCTGGTAATACAAGCGATATATTTACCCTTAATGGTTTAGATAGACAGTCTACAGCTAAAGGTAATCGAATGATTACCCAAGAAGAGGCTAATAAATTTACTAGTATTAATAAAATTACACCGTTAGAAACGGAAACAATGGCAGGGGTTAGCTTTATAGATGGTTACAATAGTGGCAATGTGCCGATAGCATACTATTTTGACTTTAAGGTATTAGACTATGCTAAGTTTAATCTTGATACATATAAAAATAACAATAAGGTAATAATAAATGTATAAGTACACTAGGGTTTCTGCAAAAATTATAATGGTATCCATTTTACTTTTATGTTTTTTTGCTGTTCAGGGTAGTGTTAAGGCAGGTAAATCAGATACTCCTAACGTGAAACGCCTATCACCGGCTAATGACTATAGCCGCTGCATGGATGCAAATACATTAATGAATACGATTGTGTTTACATCAATCAATGATATTACTAACCCAAATAATTTGGTGCATCTTAGTTATGCAAGTAATTTCTCTGCTACTGTAGTTGCAACAGACCCGCGCTTTATGATCCCCGGAGATGCTGGTGGCATCATAAAGTACAATGGTGGTAAAAGTGGTAATTGGACTGATAATTTTAATTGGTCTGGGGGGCCCATAACAATAAATACTGATGGAAGCGATAATGCTGATTGGTGCTCTAACCCCCCATCTGGAGATCTACTAATTAATGATAAGGGTAGTTCTTTAGCAAATTTTTGGGCACCCGCTCCAACGGGTAAGGCAATGGTATTTTATGGTGCATATATCCCGGGGGGTGGTTTGGGCAAGAATTTCTATGCTTATAAATTAGTTTGTTCATATTGGGACTTGGGTGGACAAAATATGATTTTTGATTTTCAGGGTGTTGGCACGCCTAGTGGTATAGACACGTCAATCTACGAACCAGTCGGTTGGGATGCAACTTGGGGTAAAGCAACTATTGGTAGTGATGGCAAAGATTCCAATGAGGCCTCTACGGTTGTATTTTTAAGATACAACGTAAAGAAAAAAGCTACAGAAATGAAACCTATTATTACAGTTAACCTAAATGACTACGAAAAATATAGTATTGATCCAGCTGAACCTGCCCCCGTAAGATTAGGCGTAAATGTTAAACGTATATTTGATAATAATATAGATTGTAATAACTATCCCAATATATTGAATGGTTCTAACGGTCTTGAACAGTTGATAGATAAAAGAGAAGGATTCCCTAGTAGCGAGCCACCTGGGAGTGATAATGCTCTTGATATTGGTGTCCCGGAGCCAATTAGAGTTGCACAAACAGACCCTCGAGTATGTGAATATAATATAGATGGTGTTAGATTAGGTTATGGTACACAATGGGATAATTTAAAGAGTTTTCTTAACAGCAAGCCAGTAGGTCATAGTTATAAATTAGCATATAAATATACTACCCCGAATGGTCTTTCGGATGATAAAGAAGGCACGGGCCATGTATTTGAGGTCCCTTATATAGTTTTTGCGGGTAATGATCTTAAGGCGTGTAGTGATGCTGCTAATAATAGGTTTAGCTTTGTTAATGATGCATCTATGCGGGGGTCTTATTCTGAATATGCTAGTATATGGCAAAGAAATACTGCGCCTTGGTTTGCACCCGGTGATGTAAGATATAATTATACAGATGGTTTAACCACCAAAAACGATGTTGGTGTTAACATGATAAAAACTGGTAATGCAACTTGCGACCCCGATCTAGCAACAATACCGGGAGAAACTGGGCTTCCAGAAGATAGCAATAATATTGGTAGTGCCAGTACTGATACTATAGTAGTATACGATAAGATAAGAAAGCAAAGAACCGAGGGTGGGAATATAAATATTATGGATAACATTGCAAAAACTAATCCATCCGATGCTTATTGGATAAAGGCTAGAAATATTTATATAAATAAAGACGTTACAAAATTAGAGAACGTTATTCTTATAGCAGATAATATTTATACTTGTTCAGATAATGGCATACAGGTGGTTCAAAATGAGCTAGAATCAAAATGTAATACAAAACTAGAAATTGAGGGTGTTGTGTCAGCAAATAAACTTTTCTTAACACGTTCTACTGGTACAAGATACCAATTTACAGGTAATGGAAAAGAAAAGGCCTCAGAGGTTATTACCTACCCAGCCTCTTTCTACTTTAACAATATAAATGATAGTGCTACAAGCAATAAAGGAGCTATACAATACTATAAGCAGGTAGCACCTAGGCTATAAAATAATGCTTAAAAAACAGATACATAACAAACAATCTGGAATGACGGCAATAATGCTTGCTATGTTTTTAGCTATTGTAATATCTTTATTAGCTGTTGGTTTTGGCACCCTAGTACGCAAAGACCAAACAGCAACCCTAGACAAAACCTTATCTTACCAGGCCCAATACGCCGCCGAAAGCGGAATAAACAAAATAATTAGTTACATAGATAGCACCCCCACGCCAGCTACAAGGCAAGAATGTAATGGCGACTTGTCTAACCCTGCAGAAACTAATGCCGCCCCACCAACTAGCTTTAATATTGGCCAAGCTCAAATTACTTGTGCGGTATGGGATTTTAACTTAAAAGAAACAGTAGCCACACCATCTAAAGATAAATCTTTTACAGGCGGCTTTACCAACGTAAATAGCATTAACGTTAAATGGCAGAGTAACGGTGGTGTATATGACCCCGCCTCACCCAGCCTACCCGGTAACCTAGAAGATAACAAGCCAGTTATATCTATGAGCATTGCGCAAAAAGACAACTTTAATACTATTAAACACTACTACATTGTGCCCACAGCAGAAGTAAATTCATATACTGTTTATAGCCCGGGGTATTCTTTTGAGACTGTCCCAGCTATTGCTAATGCAACATGTGATACAGCAAGCAAGAACTGTTCTATAAAGGTAGATGGGTTTAATATTTCTACAGAATATTTGGTTAATTTAAGTTTCTTAAATTATTCAGATGATAGTGGTTCTATTACTATTGACTCAACTGGTGAATACAAAAATACAACCCAGTATAAAATAGATGTTAACGCAAAAGCCCAAGACATAACCAAAAGAGTGATTGTGTATTATAGCAAAGAAAACTCTGGTGGCCCCAGCAGTGTTTTAAATGTAAGCAGCAGCGGCATGTGCAAAAATTATCAAGTAGATGGTATGAGTAATAACAATGCTGCAGATGGAGCTAGTGTATGTCCAAACTAAATGATACTAATATGCAAGAAAAAAATACCAACCCCCCAGCCAGCAACCAAGACATTAAAAAGGCTGCCAACATAGTAAAACAAGACACCACAATACTTGGTAATGTAAAAGATAAACAATCTAAACGTTTTAAAATATTACTTTTTATAACCATAGGTGGAGTTATAATATTATTAATATCTTTATTAGGCCTACTTATATATAACCCTAAAAACAGTAGTGATGTTTATGCCAGTATTGTTAAATCTTACGAAAGTAACAATTGCCAAGCTGTAATTAGTCAATCTAATACATATTTTAATAATTTAAAAAAACAAGATACATACATGGTACTAATTGCCGAGAAAGCCTATGACTGTGCCGTAAGAGATAAAGATTGGCCAGCCGCTACATTATATAGTGGTAAAGTTAGCCAATATTCTACTGGCCAATTACAAAAAGACTGGCAGTTAATTTACGACGAATCTAGAGCCCGTGAATATTTTTATAAAGACCGTAGCGCAGATGTATACCAAGGAGAAGAAAATGGCCCACTACTTTAAACGCAAAACAATAAGCGTAGCTTTACTTATAACTACCTTTGGCTTTGTTGCCTCTGCTGTTTTTAGTGGGACTGTTAGTGCCGGCATAACATATTGGTATCCGGTATCAAGCCCAAATAGTCCAACTAGTACTTTAACATGGTATCCGGATCCAGGCGAAAACAGAGACCCCGTGGGCACTGTTATTGTTACTAAACCTGGTGTAATTGACCAGTACACTGAAGTTACGCTCAATACTCCTATTAGTAATATTAGAATATTTTATAAATTATCTGATATTAATTACGAGCAGACTAATATTAACGTAAGAGCTAAAGATTGTAGTTTTAACGATATTGGTGATGATAATGCAAATTATCAGATACAAAAAATTTCTAATGTTGATGGGGATAGGATAAACTGGGAGACTATTCCGGGCCAGTCTTTTAATTATTCTGGCTGTGAATATAAGGGTGGTCCTATTCGTGGAGGTAACGATCCTAATATAACTTTCACAATAAGTAAAAATGATATAAAAAAAGCCCCTTCATATTATGGAGATGATTGGGGTGTTATACAAGTTAGAGCCGAAAAGATAGGTGGTATTGGCATAGCAAATTTTATAGTAGGCGCGGGTGATAGTAGTGCAAGAGTTACTTTTGCAGAACAAGATAGAGATCAAACGGCAGCTACTCAAAATACTTCTGGGGGAGCTTTATCTATATGGAATGGTTCAACTAGTTCGTTAGAAAAACCAGGTAACCTATCTTCTCAGTTTAATTTTTCTTTTAAACCAGATTGTAGCTATACAGAAACAAAAAACTCGTTCTATTTAAAATGGACAGACGCCGACGATGGTATACCAAACCAGGCATATCGGGATGAAAATAACCAGTCTGAGCCTATCTCTTTTAAGCTATTTAGATCCCGTAATGGTGGTTCAGAAGAAAAGATACTAGAGCGAGGGCCTGGGACGATAGGTGCTAATGGCGATTACAGAGAGGCAGAAATTAAAGATTTACAGGAAAAAGATACTTTTCGCTGGGAATGGAACAATGTTTCTAGAAAAAACGGTGTTCAATTTTGGTTACCTTTTTCTGAAGCTAATAACGTTATAACATGTGACTTACCCAAAGAAAAAGAACCAGAGATTAATGTTGTTCTAAATAATTACGAGAAGGGGATGGATCAGCCACCGGTAAAACTGGGCATTAAAATAACACGTAATTTTGAAAATGCTATAAATTGTTCTAGATTGCCCAAAACAATAGATGGAACAAATGGCCTTAAATTGACTCATAGAGAAGGATTTATGGAGCCTCCAGAAAGAAATGATATACTGCAAATTGGAGAGCCAGAGATATCTATGACACAAGCATCAATAAACAGTAAGTCTACGTCTTGTGTTTACGAAAGATCAGGTATTACGGTTGGCCTTTCTGAACCTTCTGATCAATTGAATAATTTAAGTAATTTTCTTAATAATACAAATCTACCCCATAGTTACAAATTAAAATATAAATACACTACCCCAGATCAAAAATTTTCCGCTGAGCAAGAGGGCACGGGATATGTAATAGAAGTTCCTTATGCAAATTTTAGTGGTAACGATGTTAGGGCTTGTAGTAGTACTAATGATAGCAAGTTTATGTTTGATAACAGAGTTCCGGCCAACGGTGCAACTAAGGGTTCTTATAGTTTTTGGTCTAGTGTTTGGAAAAGTGGTGATTTTGGCGGTTTTAATGGCCTAAAAACTTATGGTGATGAAAACATGTCAAAAAGACAAGCCCAATATAATAATATGGATTGCATTGGTTCTGGTTTAGCCGTACCAAATAAAAATAACCCCGAAACACCAACCGCTACAATATCTGGTAATTACACTGGTTTTAATTCTAAATATGCAAGCGGGGATATAACAATAAATAATAATATAATTACAGATATGCCAACCAATTACTCTGATGTGGCAAATCCCCCAGTTTATTGGATAAAAGCTAATAATATTTATATTAATAATAGTGTAACTAAACTACAGGGCGTGATTTTAATAGCAGATAATATTTATACTTGTACAGAAGGAGCGACCAATAAAACAGTTTTACATACTAATTGTAATAATCCATTAAAAATAGAAGGTGCAATATTTGCAAAAAACTTAAAATTGCTAAGATCAACGGGTACTCGTTATTTGGCCAGTAACCCAATTAGCCAGCAAACGGTTCCAGGTAATAATCAACCCGCAGAATGGGTGGTATACCCAACATACTTTAACTTTACTAATATATATAGTAGTAATACGGCCGGTACAAAGGGTAGAATAGACAATTATATGCAAGCAGCACCAAGACTTTAGTGCAAATCTAAAGTCTTGTTTTGTTGTTATTTGCCGTGGAATTTTTGATGAATGCTTTTTAGATGGGGGTCTGTTACGTGGGTGTAAATTTGGGTGGTAGCAATGTTACTATGGCCTAGCATTGCCTGAACACTTCTTATATCTGCGCCGTTCATTAATAAATCTGTTGCGTAACTATGACGTAAGCTATGTGGTGATACATGCTTAGTAATACCAGCCATTATAGAATATTTTGCTATCATACGTTGTATGCTTCGGGGTGTTAAACGCCTATAATTACCAGATGTGTTAGCAATTGCTTTGCCGCCGTAACTTATAAATAATGCTGGTAAATTATCGTCTCTGCCATCTAAATATAGCTTTAACCAATCTGCTGCAGTTTGGCTAATAAAAACAGGGCGATCTTTTTGACCTTTGCCACGTACTGTAAATTCGCGCCGTTCTAAATTTATATGAGTTATATCTAGGTTGGTAAGTTCGCTAACGCGTAAGCCACTGCTAAAAAGTAGTTCTAAAATTGCTCTATCGCGCAGGCCGCTGAGTTCTTGTGTGTTAGGTTGTTCAAATAATCTTTTTAGTTCATCTTTGTTTAAAAACGTAACTTGTTTACGCACTGTTTTGGCAAGTTCTATTTGGTCTGCACTCATAGCAGTTATATTGCGTTTATGGCAATACTTTAAAAAGTTGCGCAGGGCAATTAAATGATAATTTAACGTAGCTTTACCAAGTTCATCTGAACTGTTTGTACCCAAATTGTGTAACCACAACCGCCACTTGCGTACAAGATCTGGGGTTACCTGGGCAACAGAAATTTCTCCGGCATAATCTAATAATCGGTTTAAGTAATGGCTATAATTGGCTATGGTTTTTTTAGATCTTCCACGCTCTATTTCTAAATATTCTAGGTAATCGTTTATTACATCGCTCAAGTTCATACATATATTGTACGACATTATTTGTTTTAGCATAAGTTTAATATTTACATAACAAAAGGCTTAAAATGGTACAATTATTACATGGATACACTAACACTTTTTGAAGCTAAATATTTAGTATTTATTATAGTTATTATTGCTGGTGTTTATTGGCTTACTTTACCAAAAGAACAAAAAGTTAGAATGTTTGTTTTTGGGGTTATTACTGCAGTTGTTGCATTTGCTTTAACACGCCTTGGTGGCGCGATTTATTTTGACCCACGGCCGTTTGTAGATAGTGCCGTTACACCAATATACCCACATGCCGCTAATAATGGTTTTCCGTCTGATCATACAGCTTTAGCATTTACTGCTGCAGCCACGGTATTTTATATGAATAAAAAATTTGGTCTTGTTTTACTATTTTTGGCTTCTTTGGTTGGGGCTAGCCGAGTTTTGGGCTATATACATTCTTTTACAGATATTTTAGGTAGTATAGTTTTTGTAGCTATTGCATATGGGCTTGCTTATTACTTTACGCCTAAAATATTAACCAAAATTAATAAGCATAAAGCTAGTAAGGTCTAGAACTTTTTGCGGTTATAGCGTTTAAACTGTTATTATATTAGTAATAAATTAACTTAAAAAAGGATATTCATGGAACAAACACTTATTGTATTAAAACCAGATGCAGTTAAGCGCGGCTTAGTCGGAGAAATTATTACTCGTTTTGAACGAGTTGGCTTAAAAATTATTGGTATGAAGATGATTTATCCTGGGAGTGATCATTACCAGCATCATTACGAAACCATAGGCAAGTTAAAAACTCGTATGGGTAAAAATGTTTTTGACGTTACGGTAGATTTTATGTTAGAAGGCCCTGTAGTTGCAGTTGTATTAGAGGGCGTAGAGGCTGCAGAATTGGTTAGAAAAATGGTTGGTTCTACCGAGCCAAAATCGGCTTTGCCAGGAACAATAAGGGGAGATTATACTCATTTAAGTTATAGCTATGCAAATAATGTTAGTAAAACTAGTATTCCTAATGTTATTCATGCATCTGGTAACGCAAAAGAAGCTAAGTTAGAAATTGCGCATTGGTTTGCTCAGAGTGAGCTATACGATTACGAAACCGTTTACGAACATCAAACACAACCAAAACCCAAAAAGAAATAATTTATTTTGGTGACCTGGGGGGGAATCAACCTTAATGCCAAAACAAAAATCAGTTTTGGCAGATTAACCCCTTTGGGGCTAAAGGGCGGCCAACTGCAGACTTGCAGTTGTCGTTCGATTTATCTGCAAATACCATTTTAAAAACCCTACATAAACTAGGATCTTTAAAATGGTGACCTGGGAGGGAATCGAACCCCCAACACCCGCCTTAGGACGGCGGTGTTCTATCCATTGAACTACCAGGCCATACGTTTTTATTATACATGTTTGATTCGGGAATCTCGTCACAATCCTACTGTTAGCAAGCTAACAATCGGCTGCGACCCCGCCTCAACTTACTTAAAGCATAGCTTTAAATCAGTTTCCGGCCTTGCAATCTGCATTTAGCAGACTTCACCCACCACTCGCCAATACACGGCGGTGTTCTATCCATTGAACTACCAGGCCATACATTATAGTATACCCTAATTTACTCACTTTTAAATTTGCCTAAACGGTAAGTATAATCTTATATTTCTAAAACTTTAGCTAGTATTATTTTAACTTTTTTTAATGTGCTGGGGTTTAATGATGCAACTTTTTTTGAAATTACAGATTTATCAGCTGTAAAAATTTTATCTGGCCTTATATAACTAACAATTGGTAAAGACCCTTCTTGGTAGCTATTATCATTAATCTGTACCGCAAATGTACTTGAGTAGGGTTTAGATGTTATTTGACACAATATGTAATCAGAATTATTTGATATCCCTAAAACCAACGCTGGCCTTTTTTTAATTGACGTTAAATCAGAAAAAGGAAAACGGACTACAACAATATCTCCAATTATAAATTCTTCCATGCGTTGTCTTCTGCTTTATTTAGCCATTCTTTAGAAAGTGATTGCTGGCTCATTGTAGCAGATGATGATCCCGACATAGGGGTTTCAACAACCGCCGTGATGGTAATTTGACCCTTTTTAGCAGAAATAGTCACTTGGTTTGTTATCCCGCTTTCAAGTAGTAAGGTTTTTGGTATTCTTATACCTTTAGAATTACCAATTGATATAATTGAAGAGTTCATAGTAATTACATTGTACATACATAACAATATATAATCAAGCCTATTTAGATATACAGGTTTTTGTTTTGTAGTACAATAAAGGTAAGCATTATGGCAAAAAAATCATACTCAGACCAATTTGATGACGAAGAAGTTTTATATATGTTTAGAAAACACCCCGTAGTAATGAGAAAGGGGTTAATTTTTGCAAGCTTAGGCTTGTTGGCGCCGGTTTTGGTAATTTTTGGTCTTACGTTTACGCCAGATTATATCCCTAGTATGAACCAATTTTATTTAAGCTTATTAATTGGCGTGTTTATTGCAATTATAATAATGTTTCCGTATTGGATTACTTGGCATTTTACTGTGTTTGTAGTAACAAACCAGCGATTTTTGCAAATAGGACAAGAGGGTTTTTGGAAACGTAATGTAGTAGATATTGGCATAGATAAAATCCAAACTGTATCTTACGAGGTTAAAGGTTTAGAGCAAACTTTGCTAGGATTTGGTACAATAGTAATACAAACGTTTGTTGGCGAACTTGTTATACATCATGTAGAACATCCAAAGACCGTTCAAAAACGTTTAACGCATATAATGCGAGAGCTTGGCGGTTTATCAACCTCTCCAAGTTCTAACACAACTAGTTCATGACAAAAGATTCAAAAGAACAACTACCAAAGAGCTCTAGAGCTCGTCGATTTCTTAGCCCCAGAGTTAAGAAAAAGCAAGCCCACTCTGTTAATAGCGAGGCTTTGCCACGCATTACAAACGATACTGTTAGCAAACACAGAGAAGAAGTGTTGTCTGGTGCTAAAAAGTATATTTACCCTTTAAGGCATTCCCGCCACCGCGTGGTTATTATTACTGTTAGTTTATTAGTTGTACTATTCATTGGTTTTGCAACATATACACTGGTTAATTTGTATAAATTAAACAATACTAGTGCTTTTATGTACCAAATAACAAAAGTTGTGCCTTTGCCTGTGGGGCGTATAGGTAAAACATTTGTTGGGTACGACGATTATTTATTTGAAATGCAGCATTATATACACTATGTTACAACTCAGCAAAATATCGATTTTAATGACCCAAGAGCTCAAGAACAGTTAGCCTTGCAGCGTAAAAACACTGTAGAAAGGGTTATGAATAACGCTTATGCAAAAAAAATTGCCAGAGAAAAGGGCATAACAGTAAGTGATAAAGAGGTAAGCGACGATATTGCTTTAATGCAAGCACAAAACAGGTTAGGTGGAGATGCGGGTTTATTGCAAGATGTATTAAAAAAGTATTACGATTGGACGGTGCAAGATTTTGAAAACACCCGCCGCCAAGTGTTATTAAACAATAAAGTTGTTCAATCGCTCGATACAACAGTTAATCCACACGCCCAAGATGTTTTGGCACAGCTTAAAGCCGGTGCAAATTTTGCCGATGTTGCAAAAGCTCATTCAGACGATCTTACATCTAAAGAAAATGGTGGTCAGTACGGTTACTTATTTGATAAAAACGACAGAAATATCCCACCCCAAACCATCGATGCTCTAAGTAGGCTACAGCCAGGGCAGTTTTCTGAGATTATTCAGCTAAATAATGGTTTAGAAATAGTTAAACTAGATGCCGTAGAGGGCGATAAATTTAAAGCATCTAGAATATTCTTTAGTTATAAAGAGCTAAAAGAATACTTAAATGATATAAAAGAACAACAACCCGCCCAAGTTTACATAAAACCTTAGTCTAATTATAGATATTATATAAAAATAACCCACTTTTTTGTGAGTTATTCTTGGCGGGCTCGACCGGATTCGAACCGGCGATCTCCTCCGTGACAGGGAGGCATGTTAGGCC
>CAYRFD010000001.1:0-60038 GCA_964423475.1 uncultured Candidatus Saccharibacteria bacterium | reverse complement strand
TTGGTTTTAAAGATTTAAGAGCTTCTATAGTTGCATAAGCTGCATTAATCTTATTTGAAGAACCAATAGATTTGGATAATGCGTTTTTATAACCAGCAACTTCTAAAACTGTGCGTACAACACCCCCAGCAATTAAACCAGTACCAGGGCTTGCGGGTTTAACTAGAATATGCGCACCTGCAACCTTAGCTTCTGCCTCGTGGGGCAAAGTACCTTTATATATTGCAACTGTAATTAATTTCTTTTTGGCCATTTCTACTGCCTTGGTAACAGCTGCCTGAACATCTGCGCCTTTTGCTATACCTATACCTATACGACCTTTTTTATCGCCTAATACAATTAAAGCTCTAAATCTAAATCTTCTTCCGCCTTTAACAACACGTGCAACTCTGTCTATACTAACAACTCGTTCATCAAATTGCTTTTCTTCTGCGTCTTTTGGGCCACGACTATCTTTTCGGCCTCTTGGGGATCCTGCATTGTTCATATTAAAACTCCAGTCCTTCTTTTCGAGCAGCTTCTGCTAACGCTTTTATTCTGCCATGATATTGTTTACCGTTTCTATCAAATGCTACTTTTTTAACATTAATTTTCTTAGCAGCTTTAGCTATATTTGTGCCCACTAATACTGCTTTTTCTGTTAAATTGCCAGTCATTTTTTTACCAACAGACGTAGCAGAAGCTAGTGTGCTTCCTGTTTCATCATTAATTATTTGTGCACTAACGTGTATATTGCTTATAGATACACTTAAGCGAGGACGCTCTGATGTGCCGCTAACTACCGAACGAACGCGTGCTTTACGCAGCTGTAAGTTCTTGGATTTTTGTACTGTATTACTCATGGCTGATTAATCCTTTCCTGACTTACCACTCTTACGTAATATTCGTTCATCACTATACTTAATACCCTTACCCTTATAAGGTTCTGGTTTTTTAAATGCTCTAATTTCTGCAGCTGCTTGCCCAACTTGTTGCTTATTTATACCAGATACTGTAATAATATTTTGTTCTACACTAATATGAACACCTTCTGGTGCAGTAAAATATATATCATGGCTAAAGCCAAGTTGCATTTTTAGCTTAGAGCCTTCCATATTTGCTCTGTAACCAACTCCTATAATCTCTAGTTTTTTGCTAAAGCCTTGGGTTACACCAACTACCATATTATTTACTAAAGCTCGCATTAATCCGTGATTGGCACGGTTAACGGCCTCGTCATTATCTCTTTTTACTATAAACTGACCGTTTTCTTGAGAAAACGATACACCCGAGACGATAAACTGCGACAACGAACCTTTAGGCCCGGTTACATTCACAGAACCATCGTCGACAGTGATTGTCACACCGCTTGGGATTTGTATGGGTAGTTTTCCTATACGACTCATGGTATTCCTTTCTTAAATTAATATACCTTACAAATTAGTTCACCACCAAGACCAGATTTTTTAGCTTCTGTTCCCGTCATAACACCTTTGCTTGTTGAAACAACGACTATACCTCGGCCATATTTAACACGAGGGATAGCAGCAACTGGAGTATAAACCCTTCGTCCTGGTGTGCTAACTCTATCTATAGATGTAATTCTTGCATTTGTGTCAGGATTATTAATTAAAACAACTATATGTTTTTCTTTACCCTCTCCTGTGACACTATAATTGTTAATAAAATTGCTACCTTTTAAAACGTCTAGTACTGTAACTTTCATCTTGCTGTAAGGAACAAGCACCTGATGTTTATTTACAGCAACAGCGTTGCGTATTCTGGTGAGCATATCTGCTATTGGGTCTGTCGATACCATTATTATTCTCCTTACCAACTTGATTTAGTTACGCCTGGGATTTCACCCTTTGAGGCATGTTCTCTAAAGCTTAAACGCGATAATCCAAATGTGCGCATGTAAGCTCTTGGTCGACCAGTTTCTAAACAACGATTTTTTAGCCTTGTTGGGCTACTATTTCGGGGTAATTTATGCAAGCCCTCTAGATCTCCGAGTTTTTTAAGCTCAGCACGTTTGGCTGCATACTTTGCATGCATTTTATGACGCTTAAGATCGCGATTTATAATTGATTTTTTAGCCATACTACTTAAGCCTTCCTTTCTTTTTCAAAGGGCATGCCAAATTTTGCTAACAAAGCCTTACTTTGATCTATACTGATAGAGTTTGCAATAACAAAATTAATTTGTAAACCATGCACTACTGAGGTTTCTTCAAAATTTAATTCCGGAAAAACTGTTTGATCTTTAAAACCAATACTATAGTTTCCAGATTTATCAAAAGACTTAGATGGAACACCATGAAAATCTCGCAACCTTGGTAGTACAATATTTATAACCCTATCTAAGAACTCATACATTATTTCGCCCCTTAGCGTAACTTTTAAGCCAATCTTATTACCCTCTCTTAACTTAAAGCCTGCAATACTTTGCTTTGCAAGAGTTGGAACAGGGCGTTGCCCAGTAATACGAAGAATTGTATTTGTAGCTACTTCTAATAGCTTTTTGTCATCTTTAGCTCTACCGAGCCCTACATTAACAACAATCTTATCTAATTTTGGAACTTGATTAACATTATTTAATTTAAGCTCTTTTTTAAGCTCTTGCCTATATTGCTCTATGTATTGCCTTTTTAAACGTGCTGACATTACTTGTTCTTTAGCCATTATTTTATCTCCTTTTTGCTGCCCGTAAACACTCTAACTTTTTTACCATCTTTAGATGTAGTGTAAGCAATACGAGAAGGTTTTTTAGCGTTAGGATCTAAAATGCCAACTTTAGAAACATTTATAGGTTTTGTAACATCAATAATTCCACCTTGAGGATATTTAGTATTAGGTTTAATGTGCTTTTTAACTACATTAATATTTTCTACAGTAACTTCATTTGTTTTAGGATGTGTAGCGGTAATAATACCAGTTTTACCTTTATACTTACCAGAACGTACCATAACGGTATCGCCTTTTTTAAGTTTAATCTTATAGATTGAAGCTGTCATTATAGTACCTCCGGTGCTAAGCTAATGATTTTGCTATAGCCAAGATCTCGTAGTTCTCTTGGCACTGGCCCAAAAATACGAGTAGCTTTGGGTAATTTATCGTCTCCAATAATTACAGCTGCATTATCATCAAACTTAATAGATGATCCATCTGATCTTCTTATCATATATCTGGTTCTAACTATAACGGCCTTAACTACAGATTTTCTTTTAACATTACCTGTTGGTGAAGCTTGTTTAACGGTTGCTACAATAGTATCACCAACCTTTGCATAACGACGCCTTGTGCCACCTAAAACTCTTATGCATAAAAGCTCTTTTGCTCCGCTATTATCACAAACTATTACACGAGATTCTTGCTGTATCATTGGGTAGCCTCCTCTTTAGGAGCTTCTTCTATATGCTTTGTTGGAGCTTTCTCTGTTACTTTAACTAATGACCAACGTTTTCTAGCAGATATTGGGCGATGCTCTGTAATTTCTACTCTATCACCAATTTGAGCAACATTGTCTTTATCGTGTGCCATAAACTTGGTTGTAACAGAATATTGCTTTTTATAAATAGGATGAGTTTTTCTTGTAGTTACGCTAACTACAATAGTTTTATCGGCTTTATCAGATGATACTACACCGGTTATTATACGAGCCATACTACTGGTCCTCTCTTAATTTATTACTTTGCGCAGTAAGTGCTCTAGCGAGTTCTTTACGTCTAGTATTATACGCATGAACATTAACTACTTCTTTGGTAACTGTACCTTTTTTAAACATCTTAACCTCTGTTTGTAGGGTTTGTATAGCTTTATTAAGATCTTCTTTATTCATTACCATATAATCAACATTTTTAGCTAATTTAGCTTCTGATAATTTTTGAGTAGGACTTTTTTTAGGTTTTTTGTCAGCCATATTAGTCCTCCTCTTTAACTAAAAACTTAGTTTTAACTGGTAATTTGTGAGCAGCAAGACGCATAGCCTCACGCGCGGTTTCTTCTGTAATGCCTTTCATCTCAAACATTACTGTTCCTGGTTTAACCTTTGCAACATAAAACTCTGGAGCACCTTTACCGCTACCCATTTTAACGTCTTGAGGTTTACGGGTTACGGGTGTATGAGGGAAAATTCTAATCCAAATTTTGCCACCTCGTTTTGTATAACGTGTCATTGCCTGACGAGCAGACTCTATCTGGCGGCTTGTAATACGTTCATGCCCCTGGGCTTGTAGTGCATATTCACCATAAGCAATATATTCACCTCTAGTGGCCGGGCCCCTAACTTTGCCCTTAAAAACCTTTCGATGCTTCATTTTATTAGGTAATAGCATTATTTTGCCTCCCCTTTATAGATCCAAACCTTAACGCCAATAATACCTGCAGGCGTTTTAGCTCTTTCATAACCGTAATCTATATCTGCTCTTAGTGTATGCAGTGGTACGCTGCCTTCAATCATTTTTTCTCTACGTGACATTTCGGCGCCGTTTAAACGGCCAGCTACTTCTATACGAACACCTTTTGCGCCAGCTCTCATTGTTGCGGCTGCTGTACTTTTCATTGCTCGCCTAAAAGCTATACGCCTTTCTATTTGGCTAGCTATATTTTCTGCTACAAGTTTGGCATACATTTCAGATTTTTTAAGCTCTTCTATGTTAACTCTTACACTTGTACCAAATATATTTTCAAATTCGGCTTTTAGCTCTTGTGCTCCTGCGCCCCCACGGCCAATAACAACACCAGCTTTTGCGGTTTGAATAGTTACTGTAACCAAATTTGGTGAACGTTCAATATCTACTGTATTAATTGCTCCCCTGTTAGTAAACTTTTTAGCTACTAAACGACGAACCGACAAATCTTGTGATAAATAATTAGCGTAATCACGCTTAGGTGCAAACCACTTGCTGCGCCAGTCTTTATTAACTTGCAAACGCATACTAATAGGATTAACTTTTTGGCCCATTATTTGGCCTCCTTTTTAACCACAGTAGCCTTTTTGGCTTGCGTGGTTGTCTTAACTATTCTTTCTTCTCCTGATACTACTACTCTAATATGACTGCTTCTGCGCAAAAATGGCAACGCACGGCCACGAGCTGCAGGGCGAAATCGTTTTAAGCGAGGCCCCGGGCTAACACTTATTTCTACAATCTGTAGTGTATTAGGCTTTAAGTTATGGTTGTGTTCTGCATTAGCCTTGGCGCTTGCAACAACCTTATAAACAGGATCAGCCGAACGTCTTGGGGTATGGTCTAATATAACCAATGCATCTTCTACACTACGGCCCCGTACTAAAGCGGCAACAACACCAACTTTACGTGGGCTCATACGAACACCTTTTGCAATAGCTTGTACATTCATACTCATTGCTCCTATTTCTTTGCCATCTTACCGCCGTGGCTGCGGAACTTACGGGTAGGAGAAAACTCACCTAATTTGTGACCTACCATATTTTCTGAAATAAAAACGGGAACATGCAAACGGCCATTATGTACAGCAATTGTTTTTCCTACAAATTCTGGTGGAATAGTACATGATCGAGCCCAAGTTTTTATAATTGTTCGATCTTCTGATCCTAAAGCCGCCACTTTTTTTGCAAGCTTAGGGTCTATAAATGGTCCTTTTTTTAATGAACGACTCATTATTTAACCTCTCCTCTTAGCCTGATGACGGCTTTTAACAATAAATGAATTTGAAGTCTTACGACGACGCGTTTTAAAACCAAGTGTCTTTTGGCCCCATGGCGTTCTTGGTGCTTTGCCCATTCCATGGCGGCCACCGTCACCACCACCATGTGGGTGATCTACGGCATTCATTACAACACCACGTACTGTTGGCCTGATGCCTTTATGGCGATTACGCCCAGCTTTACCAATCTTTATATTTTGGTGCTGAACATTGCCTACGTTACCAATATGTGCGCTACAATTAACATGAATTTTTCTTACTTCTCCGCTTGGCAACTTAACTTGTGCGTAGTCCCCTTCTTTGGCAACTAATTGAGCACTATTACCAGCACTACGAACTAACTGGGCTCCCTTTCCTGGCTGAAGCTCTATAGCATATATGGTGCTACCAGTTGGAATGTTTTTTAGTGGGACACGGTTTCCAGTAGCAATTGCAGCTTCTTTGTTAGAAACAATCTTATCGCCTTTTTTAAGACCTTGTGCGGCAATAATATAATGATATGCACCATCTTGATCTTTAATACGAGCAATTCTAGCAGAGCGGTTTGGGTCGTACTCAATTTCTTCTACAGTTGCGGTTATGCCTTGAGCTAAATTATAATTAACTATTCGGTAATAACGTCTTACACCACCGCCTCTATGGCGAGTTGTTATGCGCCCTTGATTGTTTCTGCCAACAGAACCTTTTTTAATTACTATTAAACTTTTAACAGGTTTTTTGGTTGTAATTTCGTCAAAATCTTGAGTGGTCATTCCTCGCTGACCAGGTGTATTTGGTTTAAGTGCTGTTACAGACATTATTTAGACTCCTGTTCTTGTGCGGCAAACACAGGGATACTCTGACCGGCTTTGATTCTAACATAGGCTTTTTTAGAATCACTTCTGTTGCCTGGCATCGTTCGGCCACCCTTACGATAGCTTTGCTTGGGTTTACCGTTTTGATTAACAATATTTACCGCAATAACCGTAACTTCGTATTCTTGTTCTACAGCTTTTTTAACTTCTATCTTATTAGAATGTAAAGGAACAATAAATACATATGTATCTAGTGAACCAGCCTGAGCGTATGCTTTTTCGCTAACTCTTGGAGTTATAATTAAATTCATTTCTTAGCTCCTAACCATTCATCAATTGCATCAAGAGATTTTTTAGAAACAATAATAGTATTTGCGTCAATAACATCTACTATGTTTAAGTTCTTTACATAGATAGGCCTAACATCTGAAAGGTTATTAGTTGCTCGGCTTACCAAATCGTCTAATACACTAACAATAATTATTGTTTTTCTAGAAGCACCAATTTTATTTAATAATTCAACAGTGTCCTTAACTTTACCCTCTGTTTTGAAAGAATCAATTACTATAAAGTTCTTTTCTTTGGTGGCTATTGTAAGAGCCTGGCGTAATGCTTGTCGCTTAGCCTGTACATTTAACTTTTTACTATAATTTTCGTTACCACTTGGGCCAAAAGTAATGCCTCCACCACGCCAGATTGGGTTACGTATAGAGCCGGTACGAGCGTTACCTGTACCTTTTTGTCGCCAAGGCTTTTTACCGCCCCCGCTAACTTCTCCTCTTTTTAAGGTTTTTGCTAAATTTAAACGCCCGTTAGCCAAATAGGTAACATAAGACTGTTTAAGTAGCTCATGATTTGCTATTTCTGCTTCAAATATATCTTTGTTAAGTTTAGCTGCAGTGGCAGCTTTTGTACCAGTTGCAGTATATGTAGAAACAGCCATTATTTTGCTCCCTTTACAACAACAATACCCTTGCGAGGACCAGGAACGGCACCTACAACACCAATAACAGAATTTTCTGTATCAACTAATGCAATGTGCAAATTTTGCACGGTAACTTGCTCATTACCCATTTGACCTGCCATTTTTTTACCTTTAAAAATCTTTTGAGGATACATAGATCCAATTGATCCAGGCCTACGATAGCTTTGGCCACCATGAGTTTTGCGTCCTCTTTTAAAATTATGTCTTTTTATTGTTCCGGCAAACCCTTTACCCTTGCTAACTCCAGTTACGTTTACTACATCACCAACAGAAAAAGTGTCTGCCGATAATTTTGCACCAACTGTTAAATCTTCGGAAATTTCAGAAACACGAAATTCGCGAACAATTTTTGGGCTAGAATCAGATTTTTTAAAATGCCCCGCTTGGGCTTTACCAACTTTTTTGGATGATTCAAATCCAAGCTGTACTGCGCTGTAGCCATCTGACTCTGCAGTTTTGACCTGTGTAACAACACAGGGACTAGCGGAAAGCAAGGTTATAGGTGTAACAACGCCAGCATCTGTAATGATACTCGTCATTCCTACCTTCCTCGTAATGAGTGCTTTCATAGTTCTCCTTACATTTTAGTGCTCAAACCAATAAACGCTAATTTATACGGCATAAAAATTCTTGGTTAAAGGTAGTTTTGCCCAATTTTTTAGGCAACTTGCCATTTCACCAAGGAGCTGTTTAATATACCGTACTATATTATCAGATAGCATAAGATATGTAAAGCATATATTTAGAATATATAATAATAGTCATTTATTACTAAATAATATTGGTGAATCGCCACATTATAGATGGCTTTTCTATCTTAGTATTTAGAACTAATTGTGTTGTGCTAGACGTATTGTTAGATTTTACTTCTATAACGCCAACGGGCTCATTTATAGAGTGGTTGGCAGATAATATCTTGCTTTGTATGGGCAGTACTGTTTCTTTCCATTGCCAAATGGTTGCCTTGGTATCGTCTTTAGTTTCAACATCGTACGATTCTCCCCAATTTGTTACATATTGGTTAACAACTTGGTCTTTAGAAATAATTGTTTTATAAGCAAACCCAGCGGAAGCTGCTTGAGATAAATTGAGCGATTGAACAATAGCATCAGGCACATTATATTGATTTAAAACAGCAACCAACATTGTAACTATTTGGCCTTCTGCTAAAGTTATTTTTTGTGCAAGCACAAAACAACCACCTGCTTCATCTGTGTTTCCGGTTTTAATACCTATTACGCCATTTGTGCCCAAAATTTTATTTGTATTTTGTATTATACCTATATTGGCTGATTCTATTTGCGCAGTATTAACTATTTGTGCCAAATCGGGGTTAGAAATTAACATATCGGCTGCTTTTACCAGTTCAGACGCTGTGCTTTTTGTTAATGCGGAATACCCACTTGCATCGGCTATATTTGTATTTACAAAACCCCATTCTTTTAGCGTAGTATTTGCATAAGACACATAGGCATCTACAGACCCAAATGTCTTTATAGCCAGTGTATCGGCAATATTATTGGCAGAAACAATTAATAACGCTTGCATAGCTTCTTTTTGGGTAAGTGCTTGACCAATGTTTACTGGCAAAATAGAGCCATTTTTAGATATATATTCTTGCATTATTTGTACATCATGGTTATCTATTACTAGCTTATCTCCATCTCCTTTAATTGGGTTTTTGTTATTAACTAACAAAGCTGTAAATATTTTTGCAGTGCTTGCAATGGGTACAGAAGAATCATCATTATTACTTAATAATGGCCCAAAATATTGTGCTCCTATTGCTGAATTTCCGGTGCTTGGCCATGGCATTTGATTGCCCGCTATAGAAGGTATTGTTATAGAGTTTGATTGTGCCGTAATATGTGGCAAAGGTTTTACAAATGCAAATACAACTATTAGCAAACTTAATATTATTAAACTAAAGGCCATATAACGCTTATAATTTTTGCCACGCTTTAATGGTTTACTATAATTATAATTAAGATTAGTTTTTTTATGTCTATAATTATATTTATTATTTAGACTCATGCTATTATTTTATAGCATAAACAGCTAATATATAAATTAATGAATCATAGTAAAAAAACTAAATCTAAAAAAATATATATTATAGCGTTTATTATTTGTTTAGTACTGGCCATTATTTTTTTCTTTACTTATACAAAGTTAAATAATAAAGAACAAAATATAAATGTTAGCCAATATAACACTCCAAGTAGTAACACAGCATTAAACGAGCAACCCCAAGACAATATAGATATTAACGATTCTGCAAGTCAATTTATTATTGTTAATAAAAACAGACCAATTTTACTTAGCTATGTCCCAAGCGATTTGGTTAGTCCTAAAGTTACTATAAATAATCAAAAAAGCAATTCAGAAAATAGTATTAGAAATATTGTTGCACCCAACCTTGAATCATTATTTGCAGATGCAAAAAACAATAATTTAGATCTAATGCTAGCTAGTGGTTATAGATCTGCCGAACTACAGGGTTTTTATTATAATAACTTAGTACATAGCTTAGGCCAAGCAGAGGCAGATAAAATATCTGCAAAACCGGGCACAAGCGAACATCAAACGGGCTTAGCATTAGATATTGCTCCTACAAACAGAGAATGCTACTTAGAAACTTGTTTTGCGGACACAAAAGAAGGCATTTGGCTTAAAGATAACGCATATAAGTATGGCTTTATACTAAGATACCCTTTAGATAAAGACCAAATAACAGGTTACCAGTATGAACCATGGCATTTTAGATTTGTAGGCAAAGATATCGCCCAAAAAATATATTCCCAAAATACAACCCTAGAAGAATATTTTAATCTATGATTATTGGGTTGGTAAGAGTGGCATGTTTATATGGGTGTTTACTACGTTTTTAACATACTCTGTTTGAGCTTCTACGCTTGTATTAAATAACGAACGAGACAACGGCTCTGCGGATTTTTCTAGCGGGTAAACCATAAAGTTTTTTCTTTCTAAAAGGGCATCGGCTGCTTTTTGCTCTGGCGTCCATTCGTAATGCATATAAGATGGTATAAAACCTATTGAGTCTATCTTTGCTCCATTTTCTGATTTTGTAAAATCCATAACTGCAATGCCACCAATTAAAGATGCTAGGTCTAGCTGTGCACTTAAAAAATTGCCCAAACTATACCAAACTAAAGTTTCACGACCACCCTCTGAAACTATTTTATCTACAGGTTGCAGCACGTGTGGCCCTGCTCCAATTATTACGTCTGCACCACTTTCTGCTAACACTTTAGCGGCAGTTTTTTGAAAATCGTTTTCTGTAGGGCTATACTCTGTTCCCCAGTGCATGCTTACAATAACAACATCTGCATTATTTGCGGCTTGTGTTACTAATGGCTTTGCAACTGCCTCGCTATAAATATTAATAGCGTAATTTGTACTAGTTGGAATATTTGAGTATTCTGCAAATGCTAAATATGCAAATTTAATATTGTTTTCTGTAAAATATTGAATGCTATTTTGCTCTTCTTGGTTTCTGTTAGCACCTGCTATAGCTTTTTTTGGCAAAGTATCCCAAACAGCTCTTGTTGCATTTATACCTGCTTGGCCTTTATCAAACATATGGTTATTAGCCAAATTAATTAAATTGCAGCCAAGGGCACTCAAATCTTTAGCAAACTGCTCAGGAGCGTTAAATACTGGGTAACCACTTATTGGGGCAACCGATCCTGCGGCTGGGACTTCTTGATTACAATAAGCACCTTGTACATTATTAAAATTATTTTTAATCTCTTTGTAAAACTGCAGATAGTCATAAGAGCCATCAGGTTTAAGCGCTTGTTTATTTATTGCGTCGTGCGGCAACTGATCGCCAACCGCAATAATTCTTGTGGTGTTTTTAGCCGTACTATCTTGTATTTGGCCTTGAGATTCAATATTGCTTACATTTTTACTTGTTGGCTTTAATATTATAAATAGCAATAAAATTATAGCAATTATAACAATAGCTATTAAAATAAATACTTTTTTATTTAATTTTTTCTTAACAACCATAATTATTTATTGTTTTTGAGTTGCACCTATTAAACCAGCAAATAGCGGGTGAGGTTTTAGGGGGCGGCTTGTAAATTCTGGGTGAAACTGTGTGGCAATAAAATACGAATGTTTTGGAGCTTCTACAATTTCTGTTAAACCTGTTTCTGGGTTGGTACCAGAAATAACTAAGCCTCCTTTATTAAGTTGTTTTGTATATTTAGGGTTAAATTCATATCTATGCCTGTGACGCTCTACAATATGCTCACTTTTATACATTTTGTGGGCTAAAGACCCTTTTACAATATCGCATTTATAATCTCCTAAACGCATTGTTCCGCCAAGTTTTTTTTGCTTTTTTTGTGATTCCATAATATCTATAACTGGATCTTTAGATTTTACATCAAACTCTGTTGAGTTGGCATTTTTTATACCAGCCATCCTTATGGCCCCTATACTTGCAACTTGCATTCCTAAACATAAACCCAAATAAGGTATATTATTTTGTAAAGCGTACTGAGCTGCCAAAATTTTGCCTTCTATACCCCTATTACCAAATCCGCCCGGCACTACTATAGCATCTATTTTATTAAACTTGTCTTGACAGTTATCTTTGGTTAATTTTTCTGCATCTACCCATACTATAGAAACATCCATATCAAAACTCCACGCTGCGCTTTTAAGTGCCTCTACAACACTAGAATACGTGTCTGTGTGATCAAGATATTTTGCAACAATTGCTACTTTACATGCTTTTTTATTTGGTTTTTTAATAATAGATACAAGCTTTGTCCAATCATTTAATTTACTCTTTTTATTTGGTAAACTTAATTCTTTACAAACAATATCACCAATTCCTGTTTCTTCTATAATTAAAGGAACTTCATATATAGTATCTACCGTAGGCAAAGCCAACACACGATCTAGCGGGATGTCACCAAACAAGCTTAATTTTTTAAGAATATTTTTTGGCACCGCATGATCGGCTCTTGCAACCAAAATATCGCATATTATTCCAGCTTCTCTTAAATCTCTTACAGCGTTTTGGGCTGGTTTACTTTTAACTTCTTGGCTAGCCTCTAAAAATGGTAAAAACACTACATGAATATACAAGCAATTCTTGGGGCCAACTTTAAGTCTTAATTGCCTAATTGCTTCTATAAATGCAGTACTTTCGTAATCGCCTACAGTGCCACCAACTTCAACTATATGGATATCAAAACCCTTAGAGCTGCTAATTATAGCCTCTTGCATGGCGTCTGTTACGTGAGGAATAATTTGAACAGTTTTACCAAGATATTTACCCGATCTTTCGTCTTCTATAACTTGTCTGTATATGCGCCCGCTCATTGTAGAGCTTTGCTGAGTTAAATTGCTACTTAAAAATCTTTCATAATGGCCTAAATCTAAATCAGTTTCTGCTCCATCTTTAGTAACAAAGACTTCTCCGTGTTCGGCTGGGTTAAGAGTTCCTGAATCTACGTTAAAATAAGGATCACATTTTTGAATATTTACTTTAAAGCCACGGCTTTTTAAAACTGCCCCTAAACTAGCTGCCGTTACTCCTTTACCTACACCACTTAACACCCCACCTGTAACAAAAATATATTTTGTTGCCATTGTCTCCCCTTTAACTTATTATCAAATTTCGTTTTTTATTAATCAAGGTTTTCTTTTATTATGAAGCAATTATACAAAAAATCAAGCACTATTAACCAATTGTCATAACAAAACCAATAGGAGAAATAAAGCTCAGCACAGCTGCAATAAACAACACTGCAAATTCTATTTTTCTATCTATCTGAAAATTATCATGAGAAGCAAATAAAATACCAATTAATAGCCCAAAAGGCAACACAACAACGTCACCAACCCTAATCCATAAACAACCTAATATAAAATATAGAACAAGCTTTAAAAGATATACACCGTCTGGCTCTACTCTATTTGATTTTTTAGAATTATTTTTTACGTGTTTTTTTGTTGCCATTAATTATAATTATAGCACTAAAAAATTTATTGCTTATCTTTAATATAAACTTGTCTTGCCTGGGTATAGCGCAGCACGGTAACCCTGGTAATTAGTCCTGCCCCAAATACCATAACAATAATAAATACAATAATATTTAATACGGGTATTGCAAATAATAACAATAGTAAGGCCGCCCCACCAAGAGCTTTGGTTGCATGGCTCCTGCTTGGGAATAACTTAGACCCAAGCGCATGTGCACTAAACGGAATGCTTAACGTTAACAAAGCTATATATAACCCCCAAATAATTATTGCTATTGGTATACCAATAATGCTCCAGACTAACAAGAATATAATTAATGGCGCTACCCACAACACCAAAAAGCCAGATAGCAATACTGTTGCAGGTTGATCTTTTGCAAATACATAACTATCTTTTAATGACCTTGGAAACAATAAAGCAATAGATAAGGCCGATAATAATAAACCAATAATAAATGCGACGTATATAAGGCCAACAACAAACATAAAGGCGGACGATAACATATTTATTAACCCTAATATATCTAAATTAGAATTTAGCTTTGTAAGGTTTTGAAATATAGAAATATTATCATAAACGTTAGAATTAACCGTAGTTATACCTGCAACTTTAGCAGAATCAGTATAAATAACGCTTTCTGTATTTAAATTTAAATCTCTACCAATAATACCCGAGACTTCAAAATTATTGGTATTTACATTTGCGTCTCTGCCAACTATACCATTTAGCCTTGTAAGGCTTGTTGCTGTTGTTACATCTCCTACAATATTACCCGATTTTTCTATGGTTGCGTCTTGGCTAACCAGTGTGCCATTTTTTGTAACCAAACCTTGTATTTGTATGGTACTTGCAAATAATCTAACATTGCCGTTAACTGTGCCATTAATAATTATTGTAGAGCCTGCGCAAAGAACATCACCATTAACATTACCATTTATAGTAATATTATTACCAACACAATATACATCACCATTAATTACATCATTTATTTCATAATTATTACCAGAATAATACTGAGTCTTATTAATATATAGGGGCTGTACTTGTGAATTTGTTATTTCTTGAGCTATAGAAGTCCCGCTTATCGCAAAAGTAGCCAAAAAAACAACTAAAAGTATCTTTGATATTTTACTTAATAGCATAGTATATCCTCCAATATACTTATATTGTACTCTTAGTTGCAAAAATCAATAAATATGTAAATCTTGCTATTTTTTTTGTTTATTAACTAAAGAAGGTTCTTTAACCCCAGAAGCCGCTGCTTTTTGAGCGTCTTTTGCTATAAATATAATACTTGTAGTTAAAACAATAGCAGCAATAGCTTGTGACAATTGTAAGGTTTGGTTAAGAAATAAATAACCAACTATAACTGCAGATAATGGCCAAGCTAGTTCCAAAATGGCAGACCTAGAGGCTGGTACTCGTTTTAAGCCAAAATAATATATTAACAAAGCTAACAACCCTGTAGAAAATGTAATTGCAACAATATATTTAAACTGCCCAGCAGACACCTGTGTAACTTGGCCAATACTACCCGATGCTAAAATAAACATAAATGCAAAAATAGGAGTAAAAGCAAACCTTGCCGCGGTAATGTGAACAGAAGAAGTGTTTTTTAACGCATATTTAGAAAATGCAGTTGATGTTCCCCAGGCTGCGGCAGCTCCAACTGCAAATAGTGCTGCTAGTACGGTTCCAGAACCTGTACTAAAGTTTGCAACATAGTCTGGAAAAGTTACAAAATACGCAGCAACCAAAGCAATAGCGGTTAATCCAAAAAACTTTTTTGTTAATGGTTCTTTCAATAAAATGGCTGCAGCAATTATTGCAAATATTGGATTTAATTGCTGAAGTAGAACTACCACAGAAAACGGAATATACTGAATTTGGCCTAAGGCAGCTGTATACAGTATTGTGCCTAAGGCCCCTGACAAGAACGATACCCCAATAATGGCTAGCCATTGTTTTTTTGTTAGTTTTTTAAAAGATTTTAACGTAAATAATATAAATGGCAATAAAATAATTAAACCAAAGATATGTTCATAAAAAACTACAACCGATGGTGGTAAATCGTATAAATTTCTTCTTAATAAGCCGTCTAAACTCCATAATAAAGCAGCAATTACAACCGCTAAAGAACCAAACTTTGCATATTTCATTTAATTTTTCATCTCCCTAACCCAAAAGACCACCAATATTAATACTATTTTACCATAGTATTAACGCATAATCTGGTTAACCTTAGCTAATTAGAAATATATTTAGCGTAAGAAGAATCTTCTTTTTGCTTATCGTAAACAACAGAAAGATAGTAACCCTGAACAATTACAGTTACTAGTAACACTGCTATGCAAAGGCCGTATACCCTATTTAAAGTTGGTTTAAATATATTAACTTTTTTTGATTTTGATTTTTTAGCTTTCATGCTTATGATTATACCATAATATGTCAATATATAAAAAACTACCACAAAAATGGTAGTTTTTTATATAAATGAGCTCTAATTACATCTTGATTTCGGCATCGCAGCCAGCTGGTAATGATAAGTTCATAAGGCTATCTATAGTTTTGGGAGTTTGGTTATTGATATTGTAAATGCACTAAATAGATTACGTTACAGAAATAAGTTGCTTATTATATGTTTTTGTTGTATAGTTATGTATAGTACAGGGGGATAAATGTATGAGCGAAATGAGTATTCCACAATCCGATGAAGTAAACTTATACGAGCTACAAGTTTGTGCGTTGTTTGATGAGGCCGTAGTTATTGTAAAAACAATAAACAGCTGGCCTAATCATGACGTGCCCAATCAAAATTTGTATCAATCGCTTAAATCGAGCTTGTATAGTATAGCAACTAAGCTTGGTTACGATGTTGGCAACCCAGATTCTAGAGCTGAGTTTCATCTTACGCTTTGGAGGTATTGGCATGAGGGTGAGTTAGATTATCAAATTAACAGCCCTGTAGAGACCACCAACCTTTCGAATAAAGAAACAATAGGCGCAGAAGAAATTCGCGCTCTAATAAGCAATGCTCTGCAGCTTATAGACTCATTAGATTATAATGATAAAGTACAGATTAAACGATTAATTGTAAATTTGGAATTCATTGCTGTAACATTAGGTTTTGACACCAATAGCAACGAGTCTATGCATGATTTTACGGTATTATTAGATATGATTGGTAGAACGCAAGAACATTTACCCCAAACAAAGTCTGACTTTGATTTGGCGGCATAACAAATTGTAATAAACTAAAGTATATTACATTTTTATTTCGGCATCGCAGCCGGCAGGTAGTGATAAGTTCATAAGGCTATCTATTGTTTTAGGAGTTGGGTTTGTAATGTCAATTAGGCGCTTATGTACGCGCATTTCAAACTGTTCACGACCCTTTTTGTATACATGAGGGCTTTTAATTACAGTGTAAACTGTTTTTCTGGTTGGCAAAGGAATAGGCCCGGCAATTGTTGCTCCAGTACGTAGTGCAGTTTCTACAATTTGTTTTGCAGATTGATCTATTAGTTTATGATCGTAGGCTTTTAACCTAATACGAATTCTTTGCTGCTGTGTATCAGCCATGGTTAATGCTCCTTAAAGCTTAGCGGTAGTGTAACATCTTTATGGTGTTATAAAAGAACATCCATAAAGACTTTTAGTCACTACAATTTTATTACTTAATAATAATAACACATAGTTATAAAAAATCAAAAAAGAGCTCTGTATAGAGCTCTTTTTATTAAATAGAATTACTATTATTTGTTGATTTTGGTAACAACTCCAGCACCAACGGTGCGGCCACCTTCGCGGATAGCAAAGCGTAAACCTTGTTCCATGGCAATTGGAGCCAATAATTTTACCTTAAAGGTAACAGTATCACCTGGCATAACCATTTCTTTATCGGCTGGTAATTCTACCTCGCCGGTAACATCTGTTGTTCTAAAGTAAAACTGTGGTTTATATCCTTTAAAGAATGGAGTGTGTCTACCACCTTCTTCTTTTGTTAAAATATAAACTTCGGCGTCAAACTCTGTATGAGGCGTAATGCTGCCTGGTTTGCAAAGTACCTGACCACGTTCTATATCGTCGCGCTCGATACCGCGTAGTAGCACACCAACGTTATCGCCAGCTTGGCCTTGATCTAAGTTCTTTTTAAACATTTCTACACCAGTTACAACTACTTTACGTGTATCACGGATACCAACAATCTCAACTTCTTCGTTAATTTTGATAATACCTTGTTCTACACGGCCAGTTGCAACAGTACCACGGCCTTTAATACTAAAGACGTCTTCTACTGGCATTAAGAAAGGCTTGTCTAGATCTCGTTTTGGTTCTGGAATAAAATCATCCATAGCTTTAACAAGTTCCATAACTGCATCCATGTCTGATTCGCTGCCTTCTATAGCTTTGGTGGCACTACCTTTAACAATAGGTGCGTTTTCGTCAAAACCATATTTTGCTAACAATTCACGAACATCCATTTCTACAAGCTCTACAAGCTCTGGATCTGCAAGGTCCATTTTGTTTAAGAAAACTAAAATACTTGGAACACCAACTTGTTTTGCAAGTAAAACGTGCTCTCTGGTTTGTGGCATAGGGCCATCGGCTGCAGATACAACTAAAATAGCACCATCAATTTGGGCTGCACCAGTAATCATGTTCTTAACATAGTCTGCGTGCCCTGGCATGTCTACGTGAGCGTAATGACGCTTTTCGCTTTCATACTCTTGGTGAGAAGTAGCAATGGTAATACCACGTTGCTTTTCTTCTGGGGCGTTATCTATTTGGTCATAGTTAACTGGCTTGTTAACATCGCTAGGCAATCGCTTTGCAAGTGTCATTGTTATTGCTGCTGTTAAAGATGTTTTACCGTGGTCTACGTGACCCATGGTGCCAACATTTACGTGGGGCTTACTTCTATCAAAATCTGCCATTCGATTCTCCTTTTAGAGTTACTTATTTATTACTTACTATTATTTGTGCCTAAAATAGAGGCATAGCCTAACGCACATACCATACTATAGTACACAATTATGACTACTGTTGTAAAGTATTATTTAACAAAAAATACTATAGAACGTACTATTTAGAAGCTTTTGCAACAATAGCTTCTGTAACGTGGCCTGGTACATCGGCGTAATGATCTAGCTCCATGCTACTGCTAGCACGGCCTTTTGTCATGGAACGCAAGTTGGTTGTGTAACCAAACATTTCGCCCAAAGGAACAAATGATGTGATTTCTTTTATACCAGCCGGAAGATCTACCATAGATTCTATACGTCCACGCTTGCTGTTAAGGTCGCCAATAACATCACCCATGTATTCTTCTGGAACAACCACAACAACTTTCATAATTGGCTCTAATAATACTGGGCTAGATTGCTTAAAACCATCCTGAAAAGCCATAGAGCCGGCAATTTTAAAGGCCATTTCGCTTGAGTCTACATCGTGATAACTACCATAGTATAGCTCTGCTTTAATATCTACTACAGGATATCCTGCTAATACACCATTTGCCATAGCTTCTACAATGCCTGCTTTAACGGCAGGAATATATTCTGTTGGTATAACACCACCCTTAATACTGTTAATAAACTCAAAGCCTTTGCCAGATTCGTTTTGGCTTAAACGCAACCAAACGTCTCCATATTGGCCACGGCCACCACTTTGGCGGATAAACTTACCCTGAACCTCTGTTCCATCTTTACGGATGGTTTCGCGGTAGGCAACTTGTGGAGCGCCAATATTAGCTTCTACATTAAATTCGCGTTTCATGCGGTCTACAATTATTTCTAGATGTAGCTCGCCCATACCGCTAATTATGGTTTGGCCGGTTTCGTGATCTACTTTAACCCTAAAAGTTGGGTCTTCTTCTGCTAGGCGCTGCAGTGCAAGGCTCATCTTTTCTTGATCGGCCTTGGTAGCTGGCTCTATAGCAATGCTAACGGGTGGTTCTGGGAAGGTAATGCTTTCTAGAACAATTTGATTTGCTTGGTCACATAAGGTATTACCAGTGGTTGTACCCTTAAGACCAACAATAGCGGCAATATCACCTGCATACACAGTTGTTACGTCTTCGCGCTTGTCTGCTTGCATACGTACTATACGGCCAACACGTTCTTTTTCGCCCTTAGAGCTGTTATAGATATAACTGCCAGACTCAATTTTGCCAGAATAAACTCTAAAGTAAGCAAGTTTACCCACAAATGGGTCTGTTGCAATTTTGAAGGCTAAGGCAGAGAACGGCTCATTTTCTTGTGGTTTTCGTTCTACTTCTTCGTCGTTTTTAGGGTTTACTCCCCAGGTAGAGCCCCTATCTGCTGGGCTTGGCAATAACTCGGTTACAAGGTCTAACACCTTTTCTACAATCACACCACGGCCATCGCCGCCTGTAACTGGGTAAAATACGCCAGAAAGCGTAGCTATACGAATAGCTCGTTTTACATCATCGGCAGTTAAGCCTTCTTCTCCTACTTCTAGATACTTTTCTAATAAAGTTTCGTCTTCTGCTACGGCGTTTTCTATTAATAAGCTACGATAGTGAGTTACCTTTTCTTGCATATCTGCAGGAATATCGGCCTCTATAAGCTCGTGATCTGTAAATTCTTTATAGGTATAGGCTTTTAGCGATACTAAATCTACCACGCCATTAATGGCTTGTTCAAAACCAATTGGCAAATGAATAGGAAAAGCACGTTTGCTTAACCTGTTATGAATAGATTCTAAGCTTTTATAAAAATCGCCACCGGTTTGATTAATTTTGTTTATAAAACAAATACGTGGCACGTTATATTTATTAGCTTGGCGCCAAACCGTTTCACTTTGGCTTTCTACGCCCATCTTGCCATCAAATACTACTACGGCACCATCTAGCACGCGTAAACTACGTTCTACCTCTACCGTAAAGTCTATATGCCCTGGGGTATCTATAATATTAATTTGGTGATCTTTCCAATAACAAGTTACGGCGGCAGATACAATTGTTATACCGCGTTCGCGCTCTTGAGCCATCCAGTCTGTGGTGGTTTCGCCCTCGTGTACGGCGCCAATTTTGTGTTTTAAGCCAGTACGATACAAAATACCTTCTGTGGTAGTTGTTTTACCGGCATCTATATGAGCAATAATTCCAATATTGCGCATTTTATCCATAGGTGTTTTCTTTGCCATTATTTTCCTTATAATTATTGATTTATGTAACTATTAACAATCTTTATGACTTTGCAATTTTATGGGTTATTAGTCCTCTGTGCTATAAGGACAATTAGCACAACTGCCTAAAGCCAGAATTGTTTCCTTTGTTGTTGTTGGCGTTATACAAACATCAATTAAACTTTTAACAGTCAAACAATCTAAAGTTGGACCAACTGTAGGATTTAGGATATTATTATTAGCTGCCATAGTTATCCTCTGGCAAAGTGTGCGAAGGCACGGTTAGATTCTGCCATTTTATGAGTGTCTTCTTTCTTTTTAACGGCCGAACCAGTGCCGTTATAGGCATCTACAATTTCTGCAGAAAGTCTATCTGCCATTGGCATGCCTTTGCGGCTACGCGCAGCGGCAACAAACCACATTAATGTTAAGTGGCTTTGGCGCTGGCCATGAACCTCAAAGGGTATTTGGTAGTTTGCACCACCAACGCGGCGAGAGCGAGTTTCTACACTTGGCTTAACGTTATCTAAAGCTTGGTTTAAAACCTCTAAAGGGTTATCGCTTTTAAGCTTTTTGGAAGAAAGATCCATTGCATCATACACTAAAGTTTCGGCAACTTGCTTTTTGCCATTAAGCATTACTCTGTTTATAAGCCTTTGTACTCTAACAGATTTATATTTACGGTCTGGCGCTATATCTCGCACCAAACTCTTGGTCTTTTTTCGTGGCATTTCTGTACTCCTTTACTTTATACTTCTAGCGCGTTCTCTTGGCGGTTGTGCCCGAGCGGTCACTGAAGCCACTATATTTAAATTATATAACTATTATTTGGTAGATTTTTTAGCACCATATTTGCTACGGCCACGCTTACGGTTGGCAACACCTTGCAAATCTAGGCTGCCACGTACAACGTGATAACGTACACCAGGTAAATCTGGTACACGGCCACCCCTAAGTAGTACAACAGCGTGTTCTTGCAAATTATGGCCTTCGCCGCCAATGTATGCCCAGACTTCGTAGCCGTTATTTAGGCGTACACGTGCTACTTTACGTAGTGCCGAGTTAGGCTTTTTTGGTGTTTTGGTTGTTACCTTAACACATACACCACGTTTAAATGGTGCAGACTTTTCGTAAGCCTTGTTTTTTAAACTATTGGTTACCTTATGTAAAGCCGGAGATTTACTTTTGGTAGTTACCTTAGTTCTTGGTTTTCTTACTAATTGATTTATTGTAGGCATAACGATTCCTTATTTTAACAGATTTATGCTGCTATATCAACACCATCTTCATCTAGTTCTATGTCTTTATAGCCAGTACCAACAGGAATCTTTCGACCTAAGATAACGTTTTCTTTAAGACCATACAAATGGTCTTCTCTACCACTGGTTGCGGCAGATATTAATACTCTTGTTGTATCCTGAAAACTTGCAGCCGACAAAAAGCTATCTGCCCAAGTAGACACTTTGGTAATACCAAGCAACATTTGAGTATATTCAACAGGTTGTTTACCGGCAGCGTTTAACTCTTGGTTAGCTTCTTGTACTAACGCCTTTGTAACAACATCGCCAATAACAAACTCACTATCGCCAGAGTCTTCTATTAAGACTTTACTAAACATTTGGCGAATAATGATTTCTAAGTGCTTATCGGCAATATCTTGGCCCTGAGCGGCAAAAATTTTGTTGATTTCGTTCATTATATAACGTTGAGTAGGTTGAACGCCCTTAAGACGTAACAAATCTTGCAAGTTTAATGAACCACTGGTTAATCTATCGCCGGCTTTTACTTTATCGCCCTCTTTTACTACTAGCTCTTTAAAGGCTGGTATTTCGTATCTAACAGAAGATGTGGTATTTGGAGCCAAGACAATTTTAGTCTTTTTAACGGCAACTGCACCAGAATAACCAGCAACCAAAGGTTCGCTGTTATCTTCGTTTGCGGCTAGTACATCACCAATTGCTACATCTTGGCCATCTGCAACCATAGGTATGCGTGCACCAAGCTTGTATTCTATTATCTCTTGAGATGTTCCGTTAACCTGAACAGCATATTGGCTTGCTTGCTCTTTAATGCTTACCACGCCATCTATGTCTGCCATATAAGCCTGACCTTTAGGTGCGCGAGATTCAAATAGCTCTTCTACACGAGTAAGACCTTGGGCTGTTTCATCTGCCACAATAGCACCACCACGGTGTTTAGAGTCTAGAGAAAGCTGCGTACCTGGTTCGCCAATACTTTGGGCGGCAATAACTCCCACTGCGTGCCTATTAACAACTAGTTGGCCATTAGTTGGGTCTATACCATAACTCTTTTGAGAAACGCCCCTTACGGTGCCACTAGTTAGAACACTCATAATTTTAACGCCATCTAGCGTGCTATCGGCAATTTTATGAGCAGCTGTTCTAGTAATAAGTTCGCCCTTACCAACAACTTTTTTACCATCTACTAAAATATCTTCTGCAGCATAGCGGCCTTCTAGGCGGTTTTCTATGGCGATACCTGTTTCTTTAGAATCTTCTCTGTAAATTGCAAAACCTGGATCATCAGAATCATCCTCTACCGTAAATACATCTTGGCTTACATCTACTAAGCGTCTTGTTAAATAACCAGAATCGGCTGTGTTTAGCGCAATATCTATTAGCGCTTTACGTACACCCCTAGTACCTGTAAAGTATTCTAGCTGGTTTAAGCCTTGCTTATAGCCAGATTTAACAGGTAACTCAATGGCGCGACCACTTGTATCGGAAAGCACACCAAGCATACCAGTAGATTGCTTCATCTGGCTAATGTTTCCACGCGCTCCAGACAAAATAGCAATAGACATTGAATTATCTTGATGCTCAAGCTGTTCGGCAAGCATTGTTTGAACGGTGCCGTCTACCTTAACCCAGTTTTCTACAGTTAATCTATAGCGTTCGTCTTCTGTTAACAAGCCAGTGTTATACTGATCACTAATTTTAGCGGCGTTTTCTTCTCCGGTATCTAGGGCTTTATCTAAACCATCTATATTTGGAAAGTCGTCCATGCCCATAGTAAGGCCAGAAGCCGTTGCAAACTCAAAAGCTAAGTCTTTTAGGCTATCAGCAATTTCTGCAGTTTTGTCTTGACCATATTTTTCGTAAATATGAGCCATTACAGACTTTAAGCGTTTTTTTGTCATGGCTTCGTTTTGATAAGGAAAATCATGAGGAAACAGTTCGTTAAACAAAACACGGCCAAGCGTTGTTTGCACCTTTTGGCCCCTAAACAGTATAACTATTGGAGATTGCAGTTTAATTACACGCTCGTCGTAAGCCATTAATGCCTCGTTAATATCGGAGTAATTTTTTGGCTTTTCGTCTTTGTACTTATCGTATGTCATATAATAAGTACCCAGAACAATATCTTGAACAATGTGCAGAATTGGAGTTCCGTCAGATGGTTTAAGCAAGTTTTTGTTTGCAGCCATAATCTCACGGGCCTCGTACTGGGCCTTTTCTGATAATGGCAAATGAACAGCCATTTGGTCGCCGTCAAAGTCGGCGTTAAAACCGGCACATACTAAAGGATGCAATTGAATGGCTTTGCCTTCTATAAGGCGAGGTTTAAATGCCTGAATACTTAAACGGTGCAAACTAGGCGCACGGTTTAGTAAAACGTACTTTCCTTTTGTAACTTCGTCTAAGGCATCCCAAACTGTAATATCTCCAGTTTCTATTAACCTGGTAGCCGAACGAATGTTATGAGCGTAATCGTTAGCTATTAAATAGCCAATAACAAATGGTTTAAATAGCTCTAGAGCCATCATTTTTGGCAAACCACATTCGTCTATTTTAAGCTCTGGACCAGCTACAATAACAGAACGTCCAGAATAATCTACACGTTTACCAAGTAAGTTTTGGCGGAATCGGCCTTGTTTGCCCTTAAGCATGTCAGACAAGCTTTTTAGGCGACGGCGTTGGCCAGTAGAAGACACGGCTCGGCCGCTACGAGCAGCATTGTTATCTATTAAAGCATCTACTGCTTCTTGCAACATACGCATTTCGTTTCTTCTAATAACTTCTGGAGCATTTAGACCAACAAGTTTTTTAAGCCTGTTATTACGGTTAATTACTCTACGGTAAAGATCGTTAAGATCGCTTGTTGCAAAACGACCACCAGTTAATTGCACCATTGGGCGCAAGTCTGGGGGGATTACTGGCAAAACAGTTAAGCACATACTTGGTGGTGTAATGCCAGCTTTTTGCATGTTTTCTAGCATTCTTAGGCGTTTCATTATCTTTTTCTTGCGTTGACCTTTGGCGTCTTCTACTTCTGCTTGCAGATTGGTAATAACCTCATTTAAATCTACCTTTTCTAGCATTTTTTGAATGGCTTCTCCACCCATGCTTACAGTAACTAGATCTTGTAGCTCATCTGGCAAAGCCCTAAAGTCGTTTTCTGAAATAAGAGCGTTTTCTACTAAACTTTGCAATTGGCTATTTAGTAGCTCGTATTCTGCAGCTGCCTCATCTATTTCTTTGGTACGCTCTATTGCTAGTTGCTTAACATTGGCATCATCTTTTTGTGCCAATTTTTCAAACCTAGCTTCTATGGCAGTTTTTGCGGCTGCGCCTTCTGCTTCTTTGTCGGCTAACATTTGATCGCGCTTTTGCTCGTTTACACTTAAAATAACGTAACTAGCAAAATAAGCAATTTTTTCTAGATTTTTTACGGTCATATTTAAAACTAAGCCAATAGCACTTGGAGTACCACGTAAAAACCAAATATGTACTACTGGGCTTGCAAGATTAATATGGCCCATGCGCTCTCGACGAACAACAGATTTTGTAACAATCTCACCGTTTTTATCTACTGCAGCCTCGCGCGATCGCATACCTTTATATTTTGCATCATGCGGGTTAATATCTTTTACTGGCCCAAAAATACGTTCACAAAATAAACCGTCTCTTTCTGGTTTTTGAGTACGATAGTTAATTGTTTCTGGCTTTAAAACCTCTCCATAGCTCCATTTCATGATTTCTGTTGGGCTTGCAATGGCAAGACGTACAGCATCAAAATCGGATATGTTTGTGCCTGATGTATAGTGTCGCATTATTTAGTCTCCTCTTCGTTGTCGTTTTCTGTCATGGTTACAGTTGGCTCATCGGCCCCTTCTTGCAAAACCTCAAATTCATCGGCGGCAACATCTTCTGTTACGTCTAAAGGATTAACAGCCTCGTGTGGTACATCTATGTCGGATTGATTTATGGCTTCTTCTTTAATTGTTTCTTCTAGTAAAACTTCTGCGTCGGTTTCTTCTAACTCGGCACCAACAAGATCAACCTTAAGGCCCAAACCTTGAAGTTCTTTAACTAACACATTAAAGCTTTCTGGTACCTTTGGACCAACAATTTGAGTTTGTTTAATGATAGACTCGTAAGCTTTAGCACGGCCATATACATCGTCTGATTTAATGGTTAGCATTTCTTGCAACGTATTGGCGGCACCATAAGCTTCTAGTGCCCAAACTTCCATTTCTCCAAAACGCTGACCACCATTTTGTGCCTTACCACCCAATGGTTGTTGAGTAACCATGGTGTATGGCCCGGTAGAACGAGCATGAATTTTATCGGCAATCATGTGATTAAGCTTAATGGTATACATCATACCTACTGTTGTTCGCTCTTTAAATGGCTCACCAGAACGGCCGTCGTAAAGCTGCTGTTTACCGTCGCGTGGCAAACCAGCTTGTTCTAACAAATCTTCTATCTTTTTAAGTGGAACACCGTCAAATGGTGGGCTAGCAACTTTTATACCAAGAGCTTTTGCGGCCATACCTAAAGGTATTTCAAATAACTGTCCTAAATTCATACGGCTTGGAACACCAAGTGGATTTAACACCATATCTAGCGGGCGCCCGTCTTCCATATATGGCATGTCTTCTACTGGCAAAACACGCGCAATAACACCTTTGTTACCGTGTCTACCAGCTAGCTTGTCACCTACAGCAATTTTACGCATTTGGGCAACAAAAACTTGAATTTGCATAATAACGCCAGCTTTTAGCTCATGACCTTTTTCTCTACTAAATATTTTTACTCCAACAACTTTACCGTGTTTCCCGTTACTCATTCTTTGAGAAGTGTCTCTTACATCTTTAGCTTTTTCGCCAAAAATTGCTCTTAATAAGCGTTCTTCGCTAGAAAGCTCTTGTTCTCCTTTTGGAGTAATTTTTCCTACCAAGATTTCACCTGGGTGAACTTCTGCACCTATACGAACAATACCATCATCGTCTAAATGCCTTAGGGCTTCTTCTGATACATTAGGTATGTCTCTGGTAACAATTTCTGGGCCCAACTTAGTTTCTCTTACCTCTGTCATGTAGTCTACAATGTGAACACTTGTAAAAGCATCTTCTTTAACAAGGCGCTCACTTATAACAATAGCGTCTTCAAAGTTATAACCGCCCCATGGCATAAAGCCTACTAAAACGTCTTGGCCTAGGGCAAGCTCGCCATCTTCTATACTCATGCCTTCTATTAATACATCGCCAGTTTTAACTTTTTGGCCGTTATGAACAACAACTTTTTGATTGATGCTAGAGCCTTCGTTACTTCTAACGTAGTGTTGTGGAACGTAAGTTTTCTTTCCTTCTTTATACTCAACTACAACAGCCTCTGCAGTAGCTTTTTGTACAGTGCCTTCTGTCTCTGCAACTATTAATTGCCCTGTATTACGAGCAACATAGGCTTCTATACCTGTACCCACTAAAGGAGCCCTAGGATTAATAAGGGGAACAGCCTGACGTTGCTGATTACTACCAATTAAACTTCTTAGAACATAGTTCTTTTCTATAAATGGAACAAGTGCGGCAGATGAGCCAATAATTTGCTTACTAGCAGCATCTATATGAGTTACGGAATTGGCGTCTACTTCTCCGGCAACTAATCTATTACGTGCCGATACACGATCTTCTACAAAATAGCCATTGTCATCTATATTATTGCCAAATCCTGCAATTACAGCATTTTCTTCTCCGCTAGCGTCTAAAAAGACAACTTTGTCTGTTACTTTTGCTTTGACTGGCCAAGTTGCACGATTTTTAACAGCAACTAACTTCTTAACATCTGCGGGCGTAATAGTTTTGCCTTTTTTAACAATAGTTTTGCCTGATTCATCTTCTAAATCTATTGCTGCAATATGATTAGCAGCATCTTTAGCTGCTACAGAATTTAAAACTTTACGATATGGTGTTTCTAAAAAGCCATATTCGTTTACTCTGGCATAGGTAGCCATGTTTAGCACCAAACCAATGTTGGCACCTTCTGGGGTTTCTACAGCACAAATACGACCGTAGTGGGTAGCGTGCGCATCTCTAACTTCAAAACCGGCACGTTCTCTGCTTAAACCACCAGGGCCCATAGAGCTTAGGCGGCGCTTGTGAGCAAGCTCACTTAATGGGTTAATTTGATCCATAAATTGGCTTAACTGACTAGATGCAAAAAATTCGCGAACAGCCGCTACAACAGGGCGAGCATTAATAAGCTGACTAGGAGTAACTGTTTCTATTTCGCTCATGCTCATGCGATCTTTAGCGTTTCTGTCCATGCGTAGTAAACCAATCCTAAATTGACGTTGTACTAGTTCTCCAACTAATTTAATACGGCGGTTAGACAAGCTATCTATATCATCTGCTGGTTCTTGTGTGTTATTAAGCCTAATAAGTTCTGCTAGTATGGCGGTTAAATCTTCTAGGCGCATAACACGATTCTCTAAAGTGTTATCAACATCTAGGTTTAGCCTTTGGTTAAGCTTATAACGGCCTACTCGGCTAAAGTCAAAACGCTTGTAGTTGTAGAACATACTTTCTATTAAACTTCGAGCATTATCTACAGTGGCTAAATCACCGGGGCGCAAGCGTCTGTAAACTTCTATTAGAGCCTCTTGCATGCCTTTTGAAGGATCTTTTTCTAGAGTTGCGTCTATGTAACTTAGTTTACCGGTATCTACATGTTGCATAGCAGATTTAATAGCTGCCTCATTCATGCCAAGTGCTTTTAATAATGTAGTAACAGCAATCTTACGACGTCTATCTATTTTTACGTATATTGCACCATTAACAGCTGTTTCAAATTCTAACCAAGCTCCTCGGTTAGGTATTACCTTTGCACCATAATAATTTTTAGACCCATGTAAATCGGCGGTATAAAAAACACCGGGGCTTCTAATTAACTGGCTTACTACTACACGCTCTGCTCCATTTATTACAAAAGTACCTCGCTTGGTCATCCACGGGTAATCACCCAAATATATTTCTTGCTCTTTTACCTCTCCTGTAACTTTATTTACAAGTTCGGCAACCGCCATTAACGGTGCCTCAAAGCTAACGTTATTTTCGCGAGCTTCTGACTCTGTCATTTTAGGGTCACCAAAGTGGTAAGACTTAAAAGACAAAGATAGTTTTTGGCCCGTATAATCGTCTATTGGGTTAATCTCGGCAAATAATTCCCCCAAACCATCTTTTACAAACCAATCAAAACTATTGTTTTGGTGTTCTATTAAGTTTGGTAGAGCTATGTCGTTACTTTTTGTATAAAATGTTCGCTTACCTTTTGCAAGCTGAGTGGGCTGAGCGCTTGATGCCATATATAGCAGATTCCTCCGTTATTAAATTTATTATTGGATCCTTTGATTTCGCGCGAAGTTCCCTGGCGTTGGTGTTTTTGGCACTCATATTTTGGAGACACACGAGCACAGCCTAGCCGACACTACTTCTTTTTACTAGGTTACGCTAAATGCAGTGTAATTGTCAACAATTTTATAAAACTTTGTCTATTAGGCCATAAGATTTTGCTTCTTGAGCACTCATCCAATAATCTCGTTCTGCATCTGCAGTAACTTTAGCAAGCTTTTGACCAGTGTTTTTTGCTAAAATTTCGTTTAACTGTTTTTTAACTCGTAAAGATTCTTGCAGATCAATTTCCATATCTGTTACTTTGCCACGGGTGCCAGAAGATGGTTGATGAATCATAACTTTACTGTGAGGCAATGCATAGCGTTTGCCTTTTGCACCACTAGAAAGCAAAAATGCCCCCATGCTAGCTTGCAGACCAATACCGTAGGTTTGAACATCGCACTTTACGTATTGCATTGTGTCGTAAATGGCAAATCCATCATAAACACTGCCACCTGGGCTATTTATATACAAAAGAATATCTTTTTTAGGGTCTTCTGCCTCTAAAAATAGCATTTGAGCAACAATTATATTAGCCGTATGGGGGTTAACATCTTCTCCTAAAAAAACTATCCTGTCTTTTAGTAATCTGCTATATATATCGTAGGCTCGCTCAATTCGGCCATCATTTTCTATAACTGTGGGTATCATATAATTTTTCATTAGTTTAATTATAGCTATAATATTAGCACTCGTCAACTTTGAGTGCTAAATACAATCTAATTATTTTTTATTATATTCAACAATTTTAGCAATAGTTTTTTCTGTGAGCATTCTTGCGGTTACGCTACGGCGAGCATCTGGCTTTTCTAACTCTTTTAACATTGCATTATCGTTCTGGTGCTGGCCTTTTAATACTTGTATTCGTATTTCTAACTCTTCTGGAGATACGGTGATATTTTCTTTTTCTGATATAGAACTTAATACTAGACCTGCGGTAAGTCTTTTTTTAGCTGCGGGCAAAAGTTCTGTGTCTTTATAAGATTGCTCAGTTAAACCATTATGCTCTAAATACTCTTGAAAAGTTTGGCCGCGGTAAACTAAATTCTGCTGAAACTCGCTATCCATAGCCTCTACTTGTTCTTTAAGCATAGATTCTGGCAAAGAAACCGTACTATGAGCCACAATTTCGTCTACCAAAGCATCTTCGTATTCTCTATCTAATTGCTGGCCACGCTCTAGCGTTAACTGTTTTTTAATATCTTTTTTAAGATCTGCTACTGAATCAAATGCACCAACTTTTTTAACAAATGCTTCATCTACTTTAGGTTTAATAACCTCTTCTACCTTTTGCACCGTTACATCAAAGGTTACTTTTTTATTTTGCAGTGCCTTTACGCCATAATCTTTAGGAAAGGGTATTGTAAACTTAACTTTATCTTCTGGTTTAGCTCCTATAAGGTTTTTCTCAAACCCCGGGATAAACGTATTAGAGCCAAGTGCAAGTGGATAATCTTTACCAGATGCACCCTTAACTGGTACGCCCTTATCGTCTGTACCGTTAAATTCTATCCATACTCTATCGCCTTCTTTTGCTGCTCTTTTTACCTCTTTATGTTCGGCCATTTGAGTTTGTAAGCGTTCTAGTACTTCTGTGATATCTTTTGCAGATACCGTATATGTGCCACGGGTAGCCTTTAACTTTTTATAATCTGCAAGTTTAATTGGGCCCACAATATCTATTTCTACTTTAAATTCAATGTCTGTATATGGCACAAATTTAGTCACAGAAACTTCTGGAGACGAAACAGGCCTTAAAGACTCTTTTTCTAACGCTTTTACGTACAAATCTTTCAGTAATATATCTATAGTTTCTTGTGCCAAAACCGTTGGGTCTAGGTGCTTTTCTACTATTTGTGCTGGAGCTCTACCCGGCCTAAAACCCTCTACCTTAACTTGTGGTGCTAGTTTTGCCAAAGCCAATTTTTTAGCCGAGGCTAATTCGTTTGCATTACCACTTACAATTAATTTTACTTTTGTGTCTGATAGGTTGGTTGTAGATGTATTCATATAGCTAGCAACTATATCACAAATTTACACATTAATCTAACAAATTATTTTTGCTATTTGCCATTATTGTTGTTACAACTCTTTCAAACGAATGCTGTTCTTGCTTGCCATTAGATAAATCTTTTATAGTAATGTTGCTTTCATTACTTTCGCCTTCTCCAAAAATAATTGCATATCTAACACCAGATTTAGCAACACTTTTAAGCTTTTTATCTAACTTTCTATCTGTGCTATCTACGCTAATATGAGCACCCTCTTGTCTAAGTTTAGCAAGCAGTGGTTGCGCTTTTTGGTTCATGTCACCAACAAAAACCATAGTTGCATGTACTGTATGAGCCAACTTTGGTAATAATTTATGGGTTTCTAAAAAGTCTTTAATAGTTACATCGCCCATGCCAAAACCAACTGTTGGCACTGGCTCAACACCAAATTGGCCAACAAGCCCGTCATAGCGGCCACCACCAAACAATGCTCGATTATTTTCTGGGCTGGTATCAAAAACCTCAAAAACTACATCTGTATAGTACATAAAACCACGCATAAGAGTTGGATCAAAAACTGCATTTTGTATCCCTTGGAATTTTAGATTTTCTAGTAGCTCTTGTAATTCTATTGTAAAAGGTTGTCTTTGGACTTCTGTAGGTAACTCTTTAATAGTCCTAGCTTTTAAGATAGTTAGAAGTTGTTCATCTACTGCTTTTTCTTCTCTTAAGCTTGGGCTAATTGCCGCACTAATTAAACCTGCAAATTCGCCATATTCCATTTTGTTCATTCTATCTATTAATCTAATAATAGTTGTAGCTTCGGCTGCCTCAAGCCCCAAATAATCACTTAAAATATAGGCAACTACCTGTCTAGAATTAACCCTAATGGTATACATTTCTGGTGTAGCTTTAAAAGCTTTCATGATTTCGTTTGCTACGGTAATTATTTCTATATCTGCGGTTACGTTTTGTATCCCAAAAACATCAACATTTAGTTGCCAATGCTCTCGCAATCGGCCTTTTTGTGGCCTTTCGTAACGCCAACAATTAGGGATACTGTACCACCTAAGAGGGTAAGCAAGCTCTTGCCTACGTTGAGCTACCATTCGGCTTACAGTTGGGGTCATCTCTGGGCGCAATACTACTTGGCGGCCACCTCTGTCTGTAAAAGAATATGTTTGTTCAGAAACAATCTCTTCACTAGTTTTTGCTAAATATATATCTATGCCCTCAATTACAGAGGCATCATAAGGTTCGTAACCAAATTTTTCTACAGTGTTTCTCCAGGTATCAAAAATATATTGTCTTACTATATAATCTTGGGGGTAAAAATCTCTTACGCCTTTATAGGGTGTTGTATCTAATGCCATAATACCAATTATTATACCAGATATTGACGCCAGCGGTGCAAAAGAGTTTAATAGAAGTAAATAAGGAGTAAATTATGTCGCAAACAAAATCAGCAAATCAAATGGATGTCTTTGAAAAGATGGGCTATGCCTTTTCTAAGATAGACGAATCATGGGAAGCATTAAAATTTAATATTTTAACTTTTTTGGGGATAATTGCCGTTCCTATACTTGCAACAATTGTTGCCATTCCTGTGTTTTTATTACCATTTATGGCATCTGTAAATGACAACAACGGAACAATTAGTGTTTTTGCATCTATTTTTACTTTTGTTTTAAGTATAGTTTTAACAGTTATATGGTTATTGGTAACACCCGCCCTAGTAGCCACCCAACTAGCTAGTGTTAGAAAACAAAAAATTAGCATTTCAGAAGCTTTTGAACTAAGCAAACACTATATTGTAAGATACGTTGTTATTGGCTTACTTATTGGGTTAGCTGTGGTTTTGCCCTTTATTGTATCGATGCTATTAATGATAGTACTAATTGGGTTTATACTTTTACCCTTAGCAATTGTGTGGGCTATTGCAGTTTGGTTTTTTACTCTTTTAGCACCTTACATACTAATGACTAAAGATCTTTCAATAACAGATACCTTAAAATCTAGCTACGAAGTTTCTAAACAAAATTGGCAATGGGTGCTTGCAATAGTGGTAGTAAATTTTGGTATACAAGCAGCAAATATTGTACCATTTATTGGTTGGATAGCATCATTAATACTAATGGTAGCCTATGTCTGTTTACCAGCCTATATTTATGTTAACCATATAGCTGTTGATTCAGCTTCTAGCAAACAAGTAGGTGGCACTATTACTAAAAGCCCTGCACAAACTACTAAAAAAGTTTCTAAACCAAAAAAATCTTCTTAAAATTTAAAACTAACCAAAAAATAACCTTACATTTAGTAAACTAAAAAACTATATAATAGATACTACAACTTGATTATTTTTACCACGTCTTAAAACTAAATAATCATTATAAAAATACTCTGGGGGTAATTGCGTTACATCTTGATTTAACTGTTTGCCATTGCAATATACGGCGTTGTCTTTAATAAATCTGCGCGCTTCTGCTTTGCTACTTGCTAATTTAGTATCTACTAAAGTTTGGGCTAAATCTGAATCTTTGCTTACATTATATAAACCAAGCTCCGCGCCAAGTTCAATAAAATCTTCTTTTGTTAGGTTTAAATAATCTTTTGTAACAAACAAGGCTTGGCTTATTCGCTGTAAGCTGTCTGCCTTTTTTTGGCCATGTACTATTTTAGTAACTTCGTATGCCAGGGTTTTTTGAGCATAACGACTAGATTTATCTATATTAAACTGGCCCATAACATCTTCTATTTGTTTTTTAGATAATAGAGTGTATATTTTTAGATAATCTAACACGCCCTCATCATCTACGTTTAGCCAAAACTGATAAAACTTATAAGGGCTAGTTAATTTAGCGTCTAACCAAATTGCGCCGTCCTCGCTTTTACCAAACTTTTTACCTGTAGTTTTATCTAAAACTAGTGGCGCACTAAGGGCTTGTACATCTGCATTTTCTTTTTTTCTTATTAAGGGCACGCCAGAAAGCATGTTGCCCCACTGATCTGAGCCCCCAATTTGCAAAACAACATTATATTTTTTATATAAATGCCAGTAATCGTAGCCTTGTATTAAACTATAGCTAAATTCTGCGTAGCTAATACCGGAGCCGTCTTTGCCTATTCTGGATGCAATATAATCTCTTTGCAAAAGCTCTGTCATGCTATAGTGCTTGCCAACATCTCGCAAAAAATCTAAATAGTTTATTTTGCTAAACCAATCGTAATTATCTACTAAGGTAAAATCTTTGCCATCAAAAAGTTTAGATACTTGTTTTTTAATGGCTTGCACATTAAACTCTATTTCTTTTCTAGTTTTTAAATCTCTTTCATTGTCTTTTCCGCCTGGATCTCCGATTAAACTAGTTGCTCCACCTACAAGTAACACAGTTTTCCAGCCGGAATCGAGCAGACGCCTAGCTAACATTAAAGGTACTAGGTTGCCTATTGTAATACTTGGGGCCGAACAATCAACACCCAAATAAAAAGTTTTTGGCGTATCTAGCCAAGTTATATCACTAAATGTTTTATCTTTTATTTGGCCTCGCCATTGTAAATCTTCTGATAGTTTCATATGCAATATAGTAACATATTTGTAGCTTGTTTGTTTTGAGTATCTTTAACTGTTTTGTTATACTATATTTGTTGTGTTACCACACAAAATCGGGGGCGTGGTGAAATTGGTATACACGTATGCCTTAGGAGCATATGCCGCAAGGCGTGAAGGTTCAAGTCCTTTCGCCCCCACCAAAATTTGTAGTTATAAAAATTGATGTTATAAATTTATTAAAAACTAGCTTTTGTATTTAAAAGTTATTATGCTTATGTTATGCTAAAATTATATTATAAAAGATATATATGATTAATTATTTTATAAACAGTAAATATAGATATTTAGCACTAGCGTTTTTTGTGTTACTAATGTTTGCACCTACTATTGTTTTGGCTGCAGACCCAAGCCCACCGGCTCCTGGGAGCACGCTAGAGCAACGCGTAGCTCAGCGCAAACAAGAACAACAAGTTGTTTTAGATGAAACCCAAACTAAACGTGTGCAAAAACAATGCAAAGCTGCACAAGTTAGGCTTGGCACTGTAATAAAAGACATTACTAAATTATCTGATAACCGATATAACACATACAGAAACGTTGATGGGGCTACGCTTATTTCAATTGGTAAACTAAAGATTGCCACTAAAGATACTTTTGCACTACAACAAGGCAGAGATGATTTTGCCAAACAAGTTACACAATTTGAAGCAACTATTGCACAGTACAAACAAGCAATAGAAGATGCTTCTTTAATGAACTGCGAGGCAGACCCTGTTGGTTTTATGGCTATGATAGTAACTGCAAGATCTTACAATAACATGCTCAGCACTCAGTCTAAGAGTATTAACGCAGTAGTGACAGATAAAATAAAACCTCAGCTAGAAACTTTTTCTAAAGAGCTGCAACAATAGCAAGGAAATATTAAGTTGAATCCAAATAACCCATACCAACCACCAGAAACACCGCAAAACCCACAAAATACGCCCACTAGGCCGTTTATACCAAAATCGCCTATGCAAGCGCCCTTGCAAACCCCTGTGCAGCCCCAAACAGTATTTAGCCCGCAAAAACAAACCAACCCTACAGCTGCGCCTAGCGTACCAACACCAGCAAGCGTTTACCAAACACCTATTTCCGCAACACCAGTTGCTCCGCCAAAAAAAGCTTTTATTAAAACAAAAAGTGGGCTAACTATTATTATTATGTCTATTTTACTAATATTTAGCATAATTACAGTCGTTGCTATAAGTAGTTCTGCAAGTAAAAAACAAGCTAGCTTAGAAGAACAGGCTAATAAACAAGTGGATACTAGTGCGACTGCCCCAGCAAGCAGTGCATCAATTAACGATATTAATTCATATATTGGCCAACAAATGAGCGAACTTAACGATAACAACGATTTTTCTGAAGAATCAATTTCTGATAAAGCTCTCCAACTTTAACAAAAATATTACTTATTATTTACGTTTATATCTTTAATTTGATATTATTTCGATAATAATATAGGCCGCCATCAGCGTAGGTTTTGTGGCTAATTAAATGCAAATTTTTATACTTAGAAGCTCTTAAATTTACAGTACTATGTTGACTTGGAGGCGCGGATACTACAAATATTCCACCTTTTTTTAGATGTAAAGAAAGTTTAAAAACTAGTTCTAAATTTATATCTTGGAGGTTATAGGGTGGATCTGCAATAATAACGTCGTATAGCTTACTTTTATTGTTACTAGACCATCTTGCACAATTAACCTTTTGTAATTCTACTGCATTTATAATATCTAACTGCTCTGCGTTTTTAACAATAGTTTTAAATGAATCTGGGTTTACCTCTAGTAGTGTTGTCTGTTTTGCTCCTCTGCTGATAGCCTCAAAACCACAAGCACCGGTGCCGGCAAAAGCGTCTAAAAATGTTAGGGCGTTTATGTCTCCTAATGAATTAAAAAGAGCTCCGCGCATTTTTTCGCTCATGGGGTGTGTTTTATTATTATGGGGGCTTTCTATTAGTCTACCGCCTAAAAAGCCTGCAATTATACGCATATACTAAGTATACCCTACACTAAACCTCTGGGCTGGATAAACCGGCGTCTTTTGCTGCTAAATACCATGCAAGAGTTACAGTTTTGCCCATTCTTGGTGCAAGCTCTTGCCTAACCTGCGTAGAAAGTTTACGTGTCCATCCCTTTTTATAAAAGTTTTCGTACATATCTAACATTGCAATTTCTCTGGCAGTACGTTTAAAGTATTCATCTAAACCTAGGTGTAAAATTGCTTTAATGTCGTATCTGCTTGGGCGTGCAAATTGTTTACTCATTGGCGCAATTAGCATGGCTGCACCCATTTCAAACAAAAAATGAGTTGTTAGTAAGCCTTTTGCCCCCCAAACATCCCAATTTTTATGAACAAGTTCTATTTTTGTTTCTGCAGGAACAATTACTTTTTTTGCCACTGTGGTGCGAGTTTCTTTGCCTTCTCCGCGTAATCTTTCTAGCTCTTGTTCAAATGGATAATGATGAGCGGGGGTTAGGCCATCTACAATAGCATGAGCCAACCAGCTTGCCTCAAAGGCGCTTCTTTCTGTGTGTTTGTTCTTAAGTTCTTTTACTAATGTATTGTAATGATTATTGATTTGCTCTAATAAAATACCGTCATCTGGGTCAAAAGGATCATAAAAATGCCATGGGGCATGTATGCCGTCTAGCTTAGCCTTAGCACTATCGGGGCCATTTTTACCCTCAAAATGTAATATTTGATGTTTTGCCGGAAAGCTATGATCATTTTTTAACATATCTGCCAACGAATAACGTGCAGCACGATCAATTTTTTGATGGGCACCAACTAGGTTCCCAGAACGATTTGTTAGGGTTGATCCAGAATACATTAATTTAAATATGTTAGCTTTAACGCACGTTGAATTTTTTGTGCAAGATAAGGGTATTGTATCAGATTCTCTAATACATCGCTAGACTTGTCTACGGCTAAACGTACATCTGCAATAAGTTTATGATCTGAAAGTTGTACATATCTTAGATCTATTTCTCCATGCTGACGTGTACCGTATATTGCCCCTGGCCCGCGTAATTTTAAATCGTACTCTGCAAGTTTAAAACCATCTGATGTGTTTGTCATTACCTGCATTCGGGGTGTTGGTTTTTGAGAGTCTGTCATTAATAAATAGCAATGGCCCTCTTGCGTACCACGCCCAACCCTCCCCCTAAGTTGATGCAACTGAGCTAAACCAAATCTATCTGCGCCCAAAATAACCATTTCTGTTGCGTTTGGCACATCTACTCCCACTTCTATAACTGTAGTGCTAACCAACACGTCAATTTTTTTATCAATAAATTGTTGCATTATTTCTTCTTTTTGATCTGGTTTTAACTTGCCATGCAATAACCCTAACTTATAATTTTTTAGCTCTGTTTGACCAAGCGTTTTATATGTTTCTTGGGCGCTTGGTGCTTTTAGCATTGAACTTTCTTCTATTAGCGGGCAAACAATATAGGCTTGGTGCCCCATATTTAATTGATTTCTAATTTCTTTGTACATTTGGGCAGTAGAGTTTGGGGATGTTATAGAGGTTAAGATGTTAGCTTTTTGATTTGGTGGCTTTGCAATAATACTTATAGATAATTCTCCGTATACAGTTAAAGCCAAACTTCTTGGTATTGGTGTTGCCGTCATACATAAAATATGTGGCATTGTTGGCAAAGTAGCATGTAAAGATTGCCTTTGCTGCACCCCAAAGCGATGCTGTTCATCAATTATTACAAGGCCTAGATCGTTCCATTTAATATTTTTTTGCAAAATTGCGTGCGTTCCTATTATGCATGTAGCGTTGTTTGTTTTTATTTCTTGGTGTGTGTCTTTTTTATGTTTTTGTTTTAATGACCCTATTAAGATACGTATGTTTTTAGAATGGCCTGTATGATCTAATAAATTTTTAATAGTTTGGTAATGCTGGCGAGCCAAAAGCTCTGTTGGGGCAACTATTGCTACCTGCAAACCAGCATCTAAAGCCATTACAGTTGCTAAAGCAGCAACCACTGTTTTACCAGAACCAACATCGCCCTCTATTAATCTATTCATGGGTTCGGTTTTTTGCATATCTTTTAGTATTTGCCAAGCAACTTGTTTTTGATCTGGTGTTAGTGCAAAAGGTAAAGAAGTTACAAAATTTTGTGCAACGGTTTGGTTAAATACAATAGGCTTTGCCGGTGCAGATTTATTTAATTGACGCATTTTTTGAGCAGCCATCATTACAATGTACAATTCCTCAAAGGCTAAACGTTGCTTTGCTTGTTCTATTTCTTTATTAGAGCTAGGCAAATGCAAATATTTGTAAGCTGTTGACCTATCTAATAATTTGTAATTATTAACAACATTTATAGGTAAAGTTTCTGGTATATCATTTATATTATTAAATATTTCATTAACTACTTTAGATATTTGAAAACTTTTTAAGCCACCTCTTTCTACATAAACTGGGGTTATGCTATTTGCCTGGTCTTTATCTTGCTCTAGTGCAGTAACTAAAGGATTAACAATTTGCAAACGCTGTCCCTGAAGGCCATAATTACCTTTTATAATATATTGCTGTTTTTTTATTGACGCAGCTCTGTATGGTTGATTAAACCATACAACCCTTACTTTGCTAAAACCATCACTAAAATCGGCCTCGGTAATATGTAAGCCCCGGCGCACACGGCGTTGTTTAACGTTATCAAAAGTACCTTTTACAGTAACCATACCAGGCTGCATAGATTGAATATTTACTGCATTTTGATAATTGTTATAATCTCTGGGGGTATAGTTTAACAAATCTCCAACTGTAGTTAAACCTATTTGGCTAAACTTACTAGCTAATACCGGGCCTACACCCTTTACAGTGTTTAAATGTGATTGTATATCCATACTTCTATTAGTGTACATTATTAAGCTTGCCCTATGGGGTATTAATGCTTTAATTTGGTAACATATATGTCTTAACAAAACTGCTTATATTTGTTATAATTAAGTGTGATAATTTGAAATAGAGGTATCAACTATATAATTTATGAGTAATGTTTCTAAAAAAATAAAGAGCTTTTTTAGTACTGCAAAGGTTGCATTTACAAAAAGTAAGCCAAAAAAATCTTCTAAGGCAATTGTTAATAGGAATATTGGTGATCGTTTAAAGACCAGAAAAGACTTAAAGGCTCGTAGAAGAGCTGACCAAAAAGCACGAATGCCTAAAAACCCTTTTAAAAGATTTTTTTACTACTTTCACCCTCGTAATTTTGCAGCGTATTGGTTTAATCGCGACGGGCTAATTAGAGCATTAAAAATACTTGGCATTGGTATTGCAATATTAATGATTTTTACATTAGCGGTATTTGCATATTTTAGAAAAGATTTACCAAAAAATATTACAGATCTTAAAACATGTTCAGAAGGTGCGTCTACTCAATACTACGACAGAACTGGGCAAACCCTACTATGGTCTAGCTCTGGAGATGTAGAATGCTACCCAGTTAAACTAGAAAACATTAATACTAACTTACAAAAAGCCGTTATATCTATAGAAGATAAAAATTTCTATAACCACGGAGGATATAGTGCTGAAGGTGTAACTAGAGCATTTTTTAGTAATCTTACAGGCAAGAGCACCCAAGGTGGATCTACTATTACTCAGCAGTTTGTAAAAAATTCACTACTTAGCCAAGAACAAACTTATACAAGAAAAATTAAAGAGCTTATATTAGCAATAGAGCTTGAGAGAACATACACTAAAGATGAAATATTAAATGCTTATTTAAATGAAATCTCATTTGGTTCAACATTTGGTGGCGCCCAAGCAGCAGCAAGGGGTTATTTTGAGAAAGATGCCAAAGATCTAACATTAGACGAATCAGCAACGCTGGCTGCTTTAATCCCTGCCCCCACATATTATTCACCAACTGGGGATAACACTGCAGAACTTATAGAACGACGCAACTACGTTTTAGGCTTAATGGTGCAACAAGGCTATGCTACACAAGAACAAGTAGACGCCGCAAAACAGGTAGATACTATTGCAAAAGTAGTTCCTAAAAAAGATAAATACAGAGACATTAAAGCACCATATTTTGTATTAGAGGCGCAAAAAAAGCTAGAACAAGAATACGGGGCAACTAATGTTCGTAAAGTTGGCTATAAAGTTACTACTACGGTAGATATGCGTTTACAGGAATTTGCCGAAAATGCTATTAAAAATGGTATGCGTCGAATAGAATTAGATGGCGGCAACAATGCTGCTCTTGTGTCTGTAGAAGCTCAAACTGGACAAGTACTAGCTATGGTGGGGGGTAGAGATTTTAATTACCCTGGATATGGCCAAGTAAACTATGCAACGTCACCACGAAGCCCTGGCTCATCATTTAAGCCCTATGACTACGCCGCATTAATGACTAAATCTCAAGATTGGGGTGCGGGCAGTACTTTTTACGACGTTAAAACAAACTTTCCTGGATATTCTTTAAGCGACCCACTAAAAAACTACGACAGACAATATGTTGGAGCAATTGGCATGAGAGCAGCTATAGGAGGCTCTAGAAACGTTCCAGCTATGAAAGCAATGTACATTGCAGGTATACCATACGTACACGACCTAGCCAAAAAAATGGGTGTTACAAGTGGTGTTACAGGATGCTATACGCCTGGAGTAGAAGATTGCCAAGACATTTTAGCTACTTCTATTGGAGATGGTGGCCAAATTAGACTAGACGAACACACTAACGGAATAGCCACATTTGCAAGAATGGGTAGCTACAAACCAATAACTTACATACTTAAAGTAGAAGATACTAAGGGTAAAGTAATTAAAGAATGGGCAGATTCTGTTGGTGAGCGAGTAATTGACGAACAAGTTGCCTACAGTATGAACGATATGCTTAGCGATGCATCTGTACGTTACGGTGGCCTAAACCCTCAGGTGTTAATAAACGGGGTTACAACTGCCGTTAAAACAGGTACTACAAACAACGCCGAAAATGGTTGGATGATGGGCTATTCTACTAAGATTGTAACTGGAGTTTGGGTTGGGCATCATGAAAATAAAGCAATGGGCGGCGGTATGGAGCAAAAAACAGGGCCTATCTGGCGTGAATTTATGAAAAACGCGCATCAAGGCTTGGCTGGAGCTGGTGATAAATGGACACAGCCAGCAGGCATGAAAAGAGTCTGCATAAATACCACTACCGGTTATTCAGCAACAAGTGGTGGAAAATGTGACATATTCCCATCTTGGTACACACCAAGAACGCCAGATAATTCAAAAACTGCTGTGATTGATTCTGTGTCTGGAAAATTAGCTACCGAATGCACCCCAGAAAAAGCTAAGCAAACTATAACCGGAGGCGGGCTAAGAGCAGAGCTGCCATCTAGTGATAGTAACTACAATAATTGGATGAGGCCCATCCAACAACGTTATGGTGGCAGTGCTGGGGGCTTTATACCAACAGAAAAAGATGATGTACACACATGCGATCCTGCCGAAAAGCCAAAAGTAACATTAAGTAACCCTACTAAATTACCAAACGGAGATTACACAATTGAAGCCACCTTTAGCATGGGTAAATACCCGTTAACAAACCTTACTTTTAGCGAAGACGGTGTTGCTTTAGCTGGTGCTTCTTATGATATTTCTAGTAACGGCAGTATTTCTTATGTATACAAGCCATCTGGAACTGGTACAAAAACTATAACTGCTCAAGTTAATGATTCTGTTATGTATGATGCTTCTGATACGCGCACTATTACTGTATCTACAAACACATCATCTTCTAACTCTTCTTCCACTCCAGCTACGGTACCACCAGTAGAAGATTAAAAGAAAAATTTTTATATGGTTTTGATTATTTTTTGTTACTGGTTTTGTCTATAAACTTTTTTTGGCTTAACAAAAGGTTTTTTCTGGCTAGTAGTAATAACTTTTTTAGCAAATAGCATTTTACCTGCTACCGTTTGATGAGATTTTGTTATTGTTACTGATATAACTTTTCCAATATCTCTTTGTGCATCATCTATAACAATCATGGTACCATCTTGCAAATAACCAACACCTTGATTTCTATTTGTACCTGGTTGAGTAATTGAAACTTTAACTTCTTCTCCTGGCAAAATCTCTGGTCTTAAGGCGTGAGCAAGCTCATTGATGTTAAGCACCGTAACGCCCTCTATACTGGCAACCTGGTTAAGATTAAAATCTGTAGTAAATAACTTATAGTGTAGGCTTTTTGCTAAACTAACAAGTTTTTCATCTGTTGTGGGCTTATTTGGCTGTGTTTGATCTATCGCAACATTCAATGATTCTAGTTGTTGTAAAGATTTAGCAATTTGCAAACCAAATCTTGCTCGCTCTCTTTTTACATTATCTTTACCGTCTGCCAAAAGCTGTAGTTCTTGCAAAATAAAAGATGGGATAACAATAGCATCTGGCAAAAACCCAATTTTTGCTAGCTCTATTATTCGGCCATCTATTAATGCGCAGCTATCTAAGATAACCCCGTTTTTAGCTTTTTTGCTAGTAAATGTTTTACTTTTACGCTGTTTAACCTGCAAAATAATACTTATAGTAATTAGTAGTATAATAATAATTTCTAATAACATATTTATCCTTTTGTTAACGATTGAATTAAGATATCTCTAACACTTATTGCGGTTTCATATTGTGTTGGTGTATTTACTTTTTTTGGTAATTTTGGGCCAATAATTCTTTCAAAACCCATCTTTTTAGCCTCACTTATGCGCTTTTCTATCCACGGTACATGACGGACCTCTCCACTTAACCCAACCTCTCCAAAACATACAGCATCTATACTAAGTGGCAAGCTTTTTGCGGCAGAAGCAATGGCCATGCAAATTGCTAAATCGGCCGCAGGTTCAGTAATTTTTAATCCACCAACAATATTTATGTATATGTCTTTATCAGACAATGTTAACTTGGTACGTTTTTCTAACATTGCAATAAGTAAATTTAATCGGCTTAGATCAAACCCAGAGGCTGTGCGTTTAGGGTAGCCATAGCTTGTAGGGTTAACTAGTGCCTGCACTTCTACTAAAACCGGTCTGGTGCCCTCTAAAGTGGCTGTAACAACAGAACCATCACTTACCTGACGTTCGGCCAAAAGTGCTGCAGATGGATTAGACACTATGCTAAGCCCTGATTCACTCATTTCTAATATTGCTGCTTCATTTGTAGACCCAAATCTGTTTTTAGTACTACGTAAAATTCTAAATCCACCAGACCTATCACCCTCTAGTTGCATAACTACATCTACAAGGTGCTCTAAAACTTTTGGCCCAGCAATAGAGCCTTCTTTTGTAACATGCCCAACTAGTATTACGGCTGTATTAGATCGTTTTGCTGCCAAAGTAACTATTTGCGCACTATTGGTTACTTGGCTTACACTGCCCGGCACACCAGCAATTTCTTCTGTTGCAATAGTTTGAATAGAGTCTACTATTACTACTGGGTATTCTCCTGTCATAATGGTAGCCGCAATATCATTGGCGCTGTTACTACTTGCCAGATGCAACAGTTTACTTGCTGTCCCGATACGCTTTCCACGCATGCTTACTTGTTCTGGAGATTCTTCTCCGCTCACATATAAAAGTGGTACATCTTTAGAAATAGAGTACGCAAGCTGCAATAATAATGTACTCTTTCCTATACCCGGCTGGCCAGCTACTAAACAGACTCCTCCGGGGACAAATCCCCCGCCTAAAACTTCGTCTATGTCTTTGGTGCCAGATAAAATACGTTTAAGGGGAACTTTTTTAGTATGCTGTAGCATATTGGTAGCTAATAGTGGTTTACCGCTTTCTACCGCTTGCTGGGCCTTACTACCACTACTTACATCTAAAACTTGTTCTAATGTATTCCATTCATTACAATTTGAACATTTACCGGACCAAGACGCAAAATTAGCTCCACAGTTACTACAAATATACTTTGTTTTTGCTTTTGCCATTACTTATTATTTTACTATAGTTGTTGATATTTACTATCTATACTATTAATTAACTCTTGTTGATAACCTGTTAAATTATTATACTCTGCTACTTTTTGATTATACTCTTCTATAAGTTGAGCCATCTCTTGAACAAGTAGATTATATTGTTGGACTGTTTGATTATATATAGGTACTAAAGCATTATATTCTACGGTGTTGCCTGTATTTTTTAGATTTTCTAAAGTATTTTTTTGTTGCTGTAGCTGACCCATTGTTTGCGCAACTTGCTTTTCTAAGCGATCAATTTCTGATTTTCTTAAAGATAAATCACCAATTAATTGATCGGCTTTATTCTTGGCTTCAATAAACACCAATTCATACTTTTCTGAAAGGCTAACCACCTTTGATCTATCTATAAAATATCTTTGATAGTACTGCTCTAGCTGGGGCGGAAGGTTACGTATTTCTGTTCCTATAATAGAGTGGAGCTCGTTGCTTACTACAGTAGGATCTTCTTTACGATACGCCTCTATAATATTTTTTAATCGCTGATCTTGTATAGACTCAAAAACTGACAATAGCATCGCGTCTACCGACTTTTTCTCTTTAGAAGATAATCTATCGTAAGCTGCATGCAGCATCTCGTGAGCAGCTGTAACTTCTTTTATGCCAGCCAATTGCTGTTCGGTGACATTATAAATAAATATTTCTCTGCCGTTATAGCAACCAAGTACAATAGACTGCTCTTTTTGTGGGCACTTACTATTAAAAGTTGTTTTATCTGCCACCTGTGGATCGTTAACATAAAATACATTTTGGCCCTTGCCACTCATGCCACTGTCTTGAGCCAGCGTTGCAATTTCTACTGTTGGGGTGTAATTTTGCAAACGGACATAGTCGTATATGGTATACCTTTGGTTCCATGCAAAAAAACCCACAATACCTAAAATTGTTATACTCAATAAACCAAATATTGTAGATTTTTTCATTTACTATTATTCTTTGTTTGATTTAAAAGATAATTTACCCAATTTAACGCCAATCATAACAACGTCGCCCTTGTTGTATTGACCACTTAATATGCCATCTGCTAACTTGTCCTCTACTTCGTCTTGAATTAAACGTCTTAGCGGTCTTACCCCGTTTTTACTGTCGTATCCGTGTTCTAATAACCATTCTTTTGCTTTTGGGGCTAATATTATCCCTATATGTTGGCGTTGCAAGCGAGTACGTAGCTCTTGTATTTGAACATCTATGATTTTGCGGATATTTTGCTTGCTTAAAGCTCTAAAGACAATAATTTTATCTATACGGTTAATTAACTCTGGGCGCATATGTTTTGTAAGCTCATCTTTTACTTTTACGCTATTTTCTATATGTAACTCATCTATATCTTTATGAGTAGCTGCGCCGCTAAAACCTAAAGAAACCTCTTTTTGCAATAGCTTAGCGCCAATATTACTTGTTAGCATAATGATTGTGTTTCTAAAGCTAACTTTACGGCCTTTGGCATCTGTAAGTTCGCCATCCTCGAATATTTGCAGTAAAATATTAAATACTTCTGGGTGTGCTTTTTCTATTTCATCAAAAAGTACTAAACTGTATGGCTTTCGTCTTATTTTATCTGTTAGCTGCCCACCTTCATCATAACCAATATAACCTGCTGGAGCACCAACCATTCGTGCAACAGTATGGCGTTCTCCAAATTCACTCATATCCATTTTTATTAGTGAATCTTCTCGTCCAAAAAACTCTCTTGCCAGAACTTTTGCAAGTTCTGTTTTACCAACTCCTGTAGGCCCCATACACAAAAAAGTACCAATTGGCCGTTTGTCTGTGCCAACCCCAGAACGGTTTCTTCTTGTTGCTCTGGCAATAGACATAATTGCCTCATCTTGGCCAATTACATATCTACTCAAGTGTTGTTCTAATTTTAGTAAGTTACTAACCTCTTGACGCGCTAATTTAGTTAAAGGAATATCTGTAGACGCACTAACTACTTTTGCTATATCATTACTTGTTAAAACTAATTTAGCACCTGTAACAGATTTCTTTTTAATATCCTCTAGCTTTTCTTGTGCGGTACTAATACGTTGTTTATGTTTTGCAGCCAGTTCATAGTCTTCTTTTTCTACTGCTTCATCTCGACGAATAGTTAGTAATCTAATCTCTTTAATTAATTGCCTGTATTCTTTTGGGGTTTTACCCTTGTCTACCCTTAATAGAGCGGCAGCCTCATCTATTAGATCTATTGCTTTATCGGGCATATATCTATCACTTATATATCTATCGGCAAAGTAAACTGCGTCTTCTATAGTTTGATCACTAATACTTACTCCATGAAAGATTTCGTAGTTAGATCTTAAACCTTTTAGTATTGCTATAGTTTCTGTATAGGTAGTTGGGGGCACTATAACTGGTTGAAAACGACGCTCTAGGGCAGCATCTTTTTCTATATGCTTATTGTATTCGTTAGTTGTTGTTGCACCAATCATTTGCAATTTACCGCGCGCTAAAGCTGGTTTTAATATATTACCCGCATCTATGGCGCCCTCTGCCGCTCCCGCCCCAACAAGCAAATGCAATTCATCAATAAACACTATTGCTTTAGTGTCATTAATTAGTTCTTCCATAACTTTTTTTAAGCGTTCTTCAAATTCTCCACGATATTTTGTACCCGCAATCATTGCGGCAAGATCTAACATAATTATACGTTTTTCTAACAATGAATCCGGCACATCTTCTGCCACAATACGCTGAGCTAAACCTTCTACAATTGCAGTTTTGCCAACGCCAGGCTCACCAATAAGTACAGGGTTATTTTTTGTTCGCCTATTTAATATTGTTATTGTTCTACGTATAGCGTTTTCACGGCCAACCAGCGGATCTAATTTACCGTCTAGCGCAAGAGCAGTTAAGTCTGTGCCAAAAACATCTAAAGCAGTTTTTCCACCCCTTTTGCGACGTGTTTTGGTTGCTGTACGGCGCGCCTCTTGATCCGAATTATATTGCTGCTTTTGTAAAAATACCTCAAATGATTGCAAAATATGTTCAATATCTATATTCATATCTCTAAGCAAAACTGTAGCACGTGCATTTTTCTGCTGAAGCATACTGTAAATTATATGTTCAGTACCGCACATATCTTGGCCATAATCTTGAGCATAATCCCAGCTTACTTTTAGTGCAAGTTTTGCTGTTTCACTTAGTCCTTTAGCACCTAGATTAATTACTAAATTTTTTGGCGTTAAATTTAATGCTAACTGAGTTCTTTCATAAGACACCCCAGATTGACCCATTATTTTTGCGGCAACTGAATCTTGTTGAGAAAGTATTCCCAGTAAAACATGTTCTGTACCAACATATGCCGCACCCTGGTTTCGGGCAAGTTGATCTGCGTGTTTTAAGCTTAACAAAGCATTGTCTGTTAAGTGATTTAAAAAATCTTGCATGTCAGGAGTGTCGTTCATTTATATCCTCCTAAGGTAATCATTAATACTTGCTTTGTTCATATAATAATATTATACAAAACTAGCACTCGTAAAGCAAGAGTGCTAAACTTAATCTTTTACATTATCTATTGCCTCGAGCAAGCTGCTCTCTAAATCTGTTTTGCGTTTTAATTTAGGAGCGTTTGCGGCACCAACAACCGTATCTTGTTTAACGGTTTGTTCTGGCTTACTGCTTACAACATCTATATCATAACCTGTTAATTTACTAGCTAAACGAACATTTTGGCCTCCGCGGCCAATTGCAATAGAAAGTTGGTCTTCTTCTACTACAACTTTAGCTTTCTTTCTATCTTCTTGAATCGTAACAGAAACAACTTTTGTAGGGCTTAAAGCGTTTGTAATATATTTTACAATATCATCTGACCAAACAATTATATCTATTTTTTCTTGCTCTCCAATTTCGCTCATAACTGCCTGTACGCGCGTTCCGTGACCACCTACAAAAGTGCCCACTGGGTCTACACCCTGCAAAGAACTAGACACGGCAATCTTACTACGAACACCGGCTTCTCTAGATAAGCCCTTAATCTCTACTGCACCACCTTCCATTTCTGGAACTTCGTTTTTAAATAATTCTTCAACAAATTCTGGGCACCCACGGCTAACAACTAGTTGAGCACCCTTAAACCCTCTCTCAACATCTTTTAGATAAACTTTGAGTCTTTGGCCAGGATGATAGTGTTCACCTTGTATTTGTTCGCTTGGGGGTAATATGCCTTGGGCACGATTGATTTCTACGCGCACCATACGTCCTTCTACCCTTGTAACAATAGCATTTAATACAGTGTTAATTTTGTCTTCAAACTCAACTAAAACAACTTCTCTTTCAGCCTCTCTAAGCCTTTGTAAGATAACTTGTTTTGCGGTTTGAGCCGCTACTCGCCCAAAACTATCTACTGGCTGTTCTATCTCTATTTGTTCATCTATTGCAGCATTCTTTTTAATAACCTGTGCATCACCCAAAGAAATTTCTGTGTGTTTGTTATCTACTTTTTCTACGACTGTTTTAGTAATGTAAACTAAAACATCTCCCGTGTTGACGTTTATTTGCGTGCGTACTTCTTGATCTTTATCTCCGTAATCGCGTCTCCAGGCGGCGGCTAGGGCTTGCTCAATTGCATCTTGCACAACCGATTCTGGCAAATTTTTTTCTTCTGCTATTGTTTTTACAGCTAGAACTAACTGTTTTGTCTCAATATCCATATAATCATTCCTTTCGTATATTTTACAATAAAAAACCGACCTTATTGGTCGGATTCAGTACTTATTTATGTTACCATAGTACTAGTAATTTTAGCAAGTAAATATTATCGGTTTTATTGGAGTTTTATGCAAAAAGTAGATAGATTATATAAACAATTACACCCAAAAAAATACACGTTATACATAGAAATAAACACCATAGACGTATCTTTTAAGGCAAGATGTGAAATTATTGCTAATTTGCCCAAATCAGACCAAAAAATAGTAAAACTTCATGCTAAAGATCTATCAATTAATAAAGTTAAGATTAATAATGATACAGTAAAATTTACTCAGCAAGACGATATTTTAACACTATTTCTAAAAGAAGGGACTACTAATAAAGGCATTTCTATAGAAATAGAATATAATGCACCAATTACTAAAGCTATGCATGGGATATACCAATCACATACCGCAGATGGTGATTTAATGATTTCTACGCAATTTGAAAGCCATCATGCAAGAGAAGCTTTCCCATGTATAGACGAGCCTGAAGCTAAGGCTGTGTTTTCAATAACACTTGATACTCCTAGTGGTACTGCACTAAGCAATATGCCGCATACACAACAAACTAAAACTAAAGATAACCGTATAATAACCAAGTTTGATGTAACGCCAATTATGAGCCCTTATTTAGTAGCCATTGTGTGGGGCGATTTGCAACGTGTTTCTACCACTACAAACAACGGCACAGAGGTTAGTGTATGGTCTTCTAAAAATCACGACATAGAATCTTTGGTATACCCTCTAGAAATTGCTGTTAAAGCTTTAGAATTTTTAAATGACTACTTTGGCGTGCCTTATCCGCTACCAAAATGCGACCACATAGCTATACCAGATTTTAGCTCTGGTGCTATGGAAAACTGGGGGCTAATTACCTACAGAGAAATTGCCCTACTAGCTAATCCCGATACCATATCAACCTCACAAAAAGAACTAATAGCTCTTGTTATTGCACACGAACTTTCTCATCAATGGTTTGGCAATCTAGTGACTATGCAATGGTGGGATGATTTATGGCTTAACGAAAGTTTTGCTACCTTAATGGAATATTTAATTGTTGATGCTATTTATCCTGACTGGAATATTATGAGTTCTTTCACAGATAGCGAAGCTTTAATGGCATTTAGAAGAGATATCTTACCAGGGGTACAGGCTGTAAGAACAAACGTTAATCATCCAGACGAAATTAGTTCTTTATTTGACCCATCTATTGTATACGCCAAAGGCTCTCGTTTACTATGGATGGCATATAATTATGTAGGAAACCAAGCCTTTAAAAAGGGTTTAAAGCAATACTTTATTAAACATGCATACAAAAATACTAAGGGTAGTGATTTATGGAAAGCATTAAGTGATTCTAGCCAAAAAAATGTTGGTGCTCTTATGCAGCCCTGGGTAGAACAAGCTGGGTTTCCATATATAGAAATATCTAGAGACAATAACAATAATATTACAATTAGCCAACAACAGCTTTCTACCGAGCCTCACAATAATAAAAATATTTGGCCTATTCCTTTATGGCCAACCAACCACAATAACTTAGTTTTAGATAATTCAAAATTAACGCTAAAATGGCAAGAACCGGTACTTTTTAATAAGGTTGGCGGACATTACGTTTGTCATTACACAAGTAATATAGATAATCAATCTATTCAAAAACAAATAGAACAAAGAACCTTAAAGGTAGATAATAGATTACTAATACTATCAGATAGTGCACTACTTGCTAAATGCCATGTAAATTCCCTTACAGAAACCCTAAACCTGCTTGTTCATTATCATGACGAGCCCAAAGAACAGGTTTGGGGTATCATCAGTATGATTATTGGCGATTTACGAATGCTAACAGAGGGTGATACTAAATCAGAAGAAAACATTAAAAAGCTTGTTTGGGGCTTAACCAAAACACACTATAAAAAACTTGGATTAGAGCCAAGTTTATCTGACGACCTAAATGACAAAAAACTAAGGGGTGTAATTGTAAGTTTAGCCGCCTATACAGAAAATAAATTAGTAATTAAAGAAATGCTTGAATATTATACACGTTTTAAAGAAGCCGATTTAATACCTGCAGATATAAGAAGTCAAATACTTTCTGTTGCAGTTAAAAATGGCAAAGACGATTATTTTTATAAACTAATTAGTCTATACCCAGAAGCTAAAACTAGTGCTATCCAAAGAGATATTGCTCATGCCCTGTGTAGTACAAAAAATGTTAATAATACTTTAGAAATATTAAAAAAACTAAAGAGTGATAAATTTGTACGCAAACAAGATTTAGATATGTTTATTGTACTTTTGCTTCGTAATAAACATAGCAGACAGTCAACCTGGGCTTGGTTATGTAAAAACTGGCAATGGATTTCTAAAACATTTGCTTCTGATAAATCATACGACATGTACCCACGTTACGCTGCCGGAGCATTCTGTACGCCACAAGGCTTAAAAAATTATTTATATTTATTTGAACCCCTTAAGGATGAGCCTGCATTGGCCCGTAATATAGAAATCGGCATAAAGGAGATAGAAAACAAAATATTGTGGCGTAAACTAGACCAAAATAAAGTTAGCGAATGGCTTAAAGTTCAATAATATCGTCTACAGTTAGAGGTTCTCCAGACACTGCGGCAATTAATATTCTTATTGGACCATCCCATTTATTATTATGAGCCCATAATTCTGCTGCAAAATTTACTTGTTTTAATTTTTTAGACGTTATAGAATCAAAACCATTACCCCATTTAGATGATTTTCTGTATCTTACCTCGCAACAATAAACTATATCATTTTTTTTACTTACAATATCTATTTCACACAGCTTAGTACGCCAATTACAAAATAGAACTTTATGGCCTTTTTGCTGTAAATATTCAGAAACTAACGATTCAGCTTTTTGACCTATATTTGTAGTTATGGTCATGTTTATACAATAACAAATTTACTGTGTTTTTATAATATAAAACTCTAAGCTATTAATCTAATTTTATGATTCTTTTGAATCAATTACTGCTTCTTCAGCGGGTATTTCTTTAGATACCGGAGTTGCATTTACTGCTTTTTTGTCAAAATCTATACTTGTTAACCTAGCAGATTTACCAGTACGATCACGCATATAGGTAAGATTGTTTCTACGAACCTTACTACGTTTAACAACCTCTAACTTAACAATAGAAGGGCTATGTACTAAATACGATTTTTCTACCCCAACACCGCTAGATATTCTTCTTACCGTTATGCTGCTTGTAAGGCTATTTTTTCTATCTGTTCTAATAACTAAGCCCTCAAAAACCTGTACGCGTTCTTTATTGCCTTCTTTAATTTTTTGGTGAACCTTAACTGTATCACCTGTTTGAACCGCAGTAACATGTGGTTTCATATATTTTTGCTCAATAGTTCTTATAATGCTTGCCATTTTATGTGTCCTCGCCATATGCTTATTTTATCTATAATCCGAGTTAGTATAGCATATTTACAGTTACATTAAAAGACTAATAATATTTAGCCTAAAACGATACAATAATCAATTATGGATATATTTAATAAAGCCCTTAAGGAACATAAAAAATATAAAGGTAAAATGGAGATAGTTTCTAGGGTACCATTAGATACCAAAGAAGATCTAAGCACCTATTATAGTCCTGGGGTAGCTGCAGTTGCTACACATCTTGCTAAATTCCCGGAGCAGACAAATCTATACACAAATACCCATAACTCTGTAGCAATAGTTTCTGATGGAAGCGCGGTATTAGGCTTGGGGAATATTGGCCCAGAAGGAGCATTACCGGTTATGGAAGGTAAAGCCATTCTGTTTAAAAAGTTTGCCAATATAGATGGCTACCCTATTGTTCTGAATACTCAAGACCCAAACGAAATAATTAATATTGTTACCGCAATTGCCCCAAGTTTTGGTGGCATCAATTTAGAAGATATTTCTGCACCAAATTGTTTTTATATAGAAGATCAGCTTAAAAAAAGATTATCTATACCAATAATGCACGACGACCAACACGGAACGGCTGTTGTGGTACTTGCAGGGCTAATTAACGCCTGCAAAGTAACTAACCGCAATCTACATGATTCTAAGGTCGTACTAATTGGAGCAGGCGCTGCAGGAGTGGCCATTGCTAAGTTGTTATATCAATATGCTAAGCCAAATATCATAGCCATAGATACTAAGGGTGTAATAACTAAAAATAGAAAGAATTTATCACCAGAAAAGTTACTATTAAGTTCATATAGCCAAGATAGTACTGCCACAGATCTTAAAGGATCCCTAAAGGGTGCAGACATTTTTATAGGTGTCTCAAAGAGTAATTTATTAAGCAAAAAAATGATACAATCTATGGCAAAAAACCCAATAATTTTTGCTCTTGCAAACCCTAACCCAGAAATAACTCCAACAGATGCTATTAACGCAGGTGCAGCCGTAGTAGCCACTGGCAGAAGCGACTATCCTAACCAAGTAAATAATGTGCTAGCTTTTCCTGGCCTATTTAGGGGTGCTCTAGACACTCAATCTACAATTAATGAATCTCATAAATTAGCTGCAGCAGAGGCAATTGCTAATATTATTAAGTCACCCACTAAAACCCAAATAATACCTAGCCCTTTTGATAAAAATGTAGTAAAAGTAGTTGCTGCTGTATATAAAAAGTAAATTTTAATATTAATTTATATTAAGACAAAATCCGCATCACTTCTTCTACACTGGTTTCTCCGGCTATTACTCTTAATACACCCTCTTGCAACAGTGTTGTCATACCCCCACTAACTGCAACAGCTTCTATAGATCTAGAAGTTACTAGTCTTATTGGTTTTTTTAGTTCTGTTTCTACTTCATTAGTCATTACTAACAATTCTCTTACGGCGAATTGCCCCGTATACCCAAAGGGGTTGTCCTCCGTTGGTACTGGTTTGTAAAGCTGTAAATTATCTAAATTAGGTTTTGGGACATGCTCAGGCAAAGAATCTACTGATTGCTTTATCCACTGCAAAGTGGCGTCATCTGGGCTATATGCTTCTTTGCTATTATCATCTAGGCGTCTTATTAGGCGCTGGGCTTGTACTAATCTAATAGCAGAAGTAAATAAAGGATTTTCTTCTATTGCACCAAGCATTCTGGTAAGGGCCGCAGCTGCAGAGCCCGCATGATATGTAGAAACCACTAAATGGCCTGTTAACGCAGACTGCAAAGCTGTTTTTGCGGTATCGTTATCTCTTATTTCTCCTACCATTACTACATCTGGGTCTAACCTTAACACGGCTCTAAATTTAGTTGCAAAACCAGAAGTATCATGACGAGAATCAACAGGTATTTGTGTTACTCCTTTAATGTTATATTCTACAGGGTCTTCAAGAGTAATGATTTTTCTTTCGGTGCTATTTAACTCATTTAATATACTGTATAAAGTTGTTGTCTTACCCGATCCTGTTGGTCCAACAATTAACACAAGCCCATTTGGGTGTTTAATAATATCATCTATAATTTCTTTTTCATCTGGTTGCAAACCTAATTTATCTATATTCATCATTTCTGATTTTAAATTAAATAACCGTAATACTGCGTCCATGCCGTGTATTGTCGGTACGGTTTCTACGCGTAAATTAACCTCTACCGACGATCCATCTGCAAGTTGATACTTTTTATTTATATGCCCCGTTTGAGCATCGTCAGAATTTGTAGAAACATTAGCTGCAACAGCCAGGCTAGATATTAGCTGATGATACTTCTCGCGATCTATAACCGCAACTGGATGTAAAACGCCATCAACTCTAAATCTAATCCGTACATCATTTTCATCTGTTTCTAGGTGGATATCAGAAGCTTCAAGCTGAAAAGCTTGCTTAACTAAATACGCCAACATATCATCAGCATGCACGGTGCCCAAAGTAGCAGAAATATCACCAACGGTTTCTGTGGTACCGTGGTTTATTTCTATATCATGATATACAATTTCTTTAGGTGGATCATAACGACGCATTAATTCCCTATATCCCATATCAGATATCAAATAAAAATCTACTTGCTGATCTTGAAACTTATTACGCATTTGGCTCATAGTATTTTGCGCGGTAGCGTTAGTAATACCAAATCTAATCAAATGAGCATCAACGTACAGTGGCATTATTCTTAGTGATCTTATTTCTTCAACACTTAAAAAGTCTTTGTACAGATCAATCTCTGCCTGAGAAGTATCAAAATATTGAACGCCAACAATACGAGCCCGCCTTAGGGTTGCTTGTTCATCTAGTTGTCTTGCTTTATTGTCGTCCATAGTTGTAATGCTTATGTATTATTATACTGCAATGTACATATTTTTGTTAAAGTAAATATATGAGCATTAATATATCCCTACTTCTTCATGATATACGCAGTACCCAAAATGTTGGTAGTATTATGCGAAGTGCAGATTGTTTTGGGGTTAAGCATATATATTTTAGCGGCTATACACCTTATCCATTAATACAAAATGACACTAGGTTACCACATTTAGCAAAAAAAATTAACAGCAGAATTGCAAAAACAGCACTTGGTGCAGAGACTTCAATACCTTTTTCTGTATATAATTACGAACCAGATGCTGTATCAGCTGCTAATAAAGCTGGTTTTAAACAGTTTGTATGTCTTGAACAAGACCCTGCAAGCATTCCAATTAATAAATATAACACAAATTTAGATCTGTTACTGGCGGTTGGTAACGAACTAAACGGAGTTTCTTTCTGGACACGGCAAAACGCTCATGCCATACTTGAAATAGCCCAATTTGGTAAAAAAGAATCATTAAACGTAAGTAATGCCACTTCTATAGCGTTATACGCACTCACAAATATGCATTTATGAATATATTAAGAAAAACTCATTCTATTGGCCTTGTATTAATACTTTGTGGTACTATTTTAGCTTTAATTACTATAGTAATCATTGGGCCATTCAATACTGTTAACACAGATAGAATTGGTACAATAAATATAATTAACCTTGCAAACAAACAAAGATCATTACAAGACATAAAACCACTTTCAACAAATGCAGATTTAGTAAATGCTGCTCAAAAAAAAGCCGAGGCTTTAGCTAAACAATTTGAGCTAAACAATAATATTCAAAGCCAAATACCTGCTAGGGAGTATCTTAAAGAAGTAAACTATCCATTTAAACTTGCCGGAGAAAATATTGCTATTGGTGGATTCACAAACCAAGATATCATAGAAGGTTGGATGCAAAGCATTACTCACAAAACAAACATAATTAATTCTTCTTATAGTGATATAGGTGTTGGGGTAGCAAGTTTTTATTCGGCCGTTAACAGCCAAAATCGTAATATAACAGTAGCGTTATTTGCAACTCAAACAAATGATGGTAAAACTAATGTTTCAGAACCTACATTTCCAGCCGGACCACTATATATTACTGCTAGTTCTTATAATTTAGCAACTAAATTATTGCTAATTTTTTCTTTTACGCTCATTGTAATTGGTGGCTACATTGAATATCGCCAAGTTCTAATACACCATCGTTCGCAAAATTTTAAAAAAAAGTCTGATACTAAGAGTAAATGATTGATTGTTTGGGCAACACTTTTTCTAGTTTTTTTAGCAAATCATCTGTATAGTTAACACCTTCTGGCAGTTTTATTGGTTTTTTATAATCACCAACCACTAAAACCGTATCTACTGTACCTGGGAAAGAATCAATAATATTTTTAATGTTTCTTAATAGATCTTGGTTTGTCGTATCTTCTACCCGCAGATACAGCTTTTTTGGCAAAGGTTTATCTAAGGGTTTAACAAATTTAACTTTGGCAATTTTTTTTGATGATATATAAGTAGTCCCCGTTGGCTCATACGCCAAGGCCTCTTTAACAGATACTAAAGAAATCTTTTCTACAATAACCTTTGCTTCTTGCAAATCTGATCCTTGTTTATCGCGGCCACTAATCCTTCCAGAAACTATTAAAACTGTGTCTTTAGCTAATTTTTCTTTTAGGCTATCTAACACTTTGGGAAATATTATTAATTCTCTAACTTCTCCGTTAATATCTTCTAACTGCATAAAGGCCATGGATTGACCATTTTTTGTAGTGATGTTTCTTATCTCTACAATAGTCCCACCAACTGTAATTTTTTTGCCATCGGCGTCAACTACAACCTCAGACAGTGGAGCAGTTTGCTCTTTAAACATTTTTAAGTATATCTCTAAAGGATGCTGAGACAAATATAAGCCTAGTAGCTCTCTTTCCCAATGTAAATAATCGTTTTCTGTGTACAATGTATCCGTTGATAAATCTAATGAAATTGTAACAGATGCAATTTCACCACCAAACAAGTCAACTTGCCCAGCAGATTTTTCTTTTGCAATTTTAGCAGATGTGGCCACAATATTATCTATATTACTAAGCATTGTAGCTCGGTTAGCAAATCTATCTAAAGCACCAGTCTTTATTAAGCTTTCCCAAACTTTTTTATTAACTAAACGGCTATCTGTACGTCCCATAAAATCTTCTAATGACTTAAATGGCCCTTCTTTGGTGCGGCTTTCAATTATACCCGCTACTGCGTTATGGCCAACATTCTTTATAGCGTCTAACCCAAACCTTATAGTTTCTTTATTATCTTTATCTCTTACAACAGAAAATTCATGAAAAGATTCATTTACATCTGGCTGTAACACTGTGATACCCATATGTTTGCATTCTGCAATTTCTATTGCTAGCCTATCTGTATCATCGTAATCACCCGTCATTAATGCAGCCATAAAGGCTGCAGGATAATGGGCTTTTAGGTAGGCTGTCCAATAAGCAATTAACGCATAGCAAGCCGAATGGGATTTATTAAAAGCATAATCTGCAAATCCCATAAGATCTTCCCAAAACTTTTCCATAACATCTTTTGGTACACCACCATGCTCAACCCCACCTTCTATGAATTTGTGTTGCATTTTAAGCATAACTGAACGAATTTTCTTACCTATGGCTTTACGCAGTGTATCGGCTTCTCCTCCTGTAAATCCACAAACTTCTTTACTAATTTGCATAACCTGTTCTTGATAAACTAATGTACCATAAGTAGGAGATAGGGCATTCTTAAATTTTTCATGAGGAACGCTAACTTCTTCTAGACCATTTTTTCTACGTACAAACATATCCACAAGCCCTGCTTTTAAAGGGCCAGGCCTATAAAGTGCGCACATGGCAACTATATCGTTAAATTCGGTAGGTTTTAGCTCTTTCAAATATCTTTTCATACCCGCAGATTCAAGCTGGAACACGCCGGTCGTGTCGCCACTAGAGAGCAAATCATATGTTTTTGTATCTTTTAAAGAAACCGCATTTATATCAATATCATCACCGTAAACTTTTTTAATTATCCTTAAAGCATTTTTAATAGTTGTTAAATTTGAAAGACCCAAAAAATCCATCTTTAATAAACCAAGTTCTTCTACTACCCCCATAGGGTACTGAGTAGCTACAACGCCCTTTTGCGCCATCTCTAGTGGGCTATATTCAACAATTGATGATGGGGCAATAACTACGCCCGCAGCGTGCACACCGTGATTTCTGATTGTTCCCTCTAACTGTATTGCCATGTCAAAAACCATTTTTGCTTGTGGATTTTTGTTATATTCGTTTTTTAAGTCTGTGGAACTTTTTAAAGACGTTTTTAGCGGTATTTGGCGCCCTTGTAAGGGCGGCGGAACTAATTTTGCCATTCTATCGGCATCTGCATAAGGAACTTCTAAAACCCTCGCAACATCTCGCACAGCAGCCCGTGCAGCCATACGGCCATAGGTTGCAATATTGGCTACCCTATCAGTGCCATATTTATGTACACAATAGTCTATAACTTCTTCGCGGCGGTTATCTTGTATATCAATATCTATATCGGGCATACTAATACGATCGGGGTTCAAAAATCTTTCAAACAATAAATCATGCTCTATCGGATCTAAATCTGTAATATTTAGTGCATATGCAATAATAGATCCTGCTGCCGAGCCTCTGCCGGGGCCAAACATAATACCCTGCTTTTTACCCCATCCTACAAAATCCCAAATTATTAAAAAATATCCATTAAAACCCATAGAATCTATCACACCAAGCTCATATTCGGCACGCTCAACTACACTACTTGGTAAAATACTTTTTGCTTCATTTATTGCAATATCTGATTGCTCTTTATGAGACTTATCATATCTATTAATTAACCCCTTATAAACTAGCTCATGTAAATATTCTTTTTCAGTCTTATTCTCTGTAATAGGAAATTCTGGTATTAAAATTTTGCCTAATTCTAGCTTTACGCTACAAGAATCGGCAATTTTTTTTGTATTAGTTATAAAATCTGGATAATCTCCGCCCCATCGTTTAATTATTTCTTGAGGTGACTCTACATGTAAAGGAAAATCTTTTAAAGTCATTCGTTTGGTATCCGATAGATAAGAGCCAGTACCAA